>DATCGK010000293.1:0-20001 GCA_036508975.1 Candidatus Limnocylindrales bacterium | reverse complement strand
CGTGTCCGGACGGGACCGCGCCGGCCTCGCGCTCTGGTACGCTCTTGCTCGGCGCGCGGGCGGCCGCGAGCCCCGGTTCGCCATCCACATCAGGAGATCCCAGACCATGACGTACGTCATCGCCGAGCCCTGCGTCGACGTCATGGACACCGCGTGTGTGTCCGTTTGCCCGGTGGATTGCATCCACTACGAAGAAGGGGTCGACCGGAAGCTCTATATCGACCCCAACGAGTGCATCGACTGCGGCGCCTGCGAGCCGGAGTGCCCGGTCAACGCCATCTTCCCGGAGGAGAGCCTCCCGGCCGAGTGGGTCGCCTACGCTCCCCTCGAGGCAGTCTGGTTCAACGACAAGGCCGCGGCCCGCGCCACCCTCGAGACACTCAAGCCCGCCTGAACTCGTCTCGCGACCCGGCCCTGGCGGCCGGAGCGACGACCACGTCCGGCCCTGCAGGTCCTGCAGGGCCGTTTCGCTTCTCCCGTCTTGCTTCTCCAGTTTCGCTTCTCCCACCGGGCCGTCCGTGGGCGCCCTGGGCGAGACCCTGGACGAGCCCCGACCTTCACGGCACGTAGACTGGCGGCGTGCGCATCGTGTCCCTGCTCCCCGCCGCCACCGAGATCGTGTTCGCGCTGGGGCTCGCCGACGAGCTCGTCGGCGTCACCGACGCCTGCACGTTCCCGCCCGAGGCGCGTGGTCTGCCCATCGTGGCGCGAACGACGACGGATCCCCGGGACGCAGGCACCCCGGCGCCGCGCCTTGTCCTCGATGACGTCGCCCTGGCCGCCGCGGACCCGGACCTGGTCGTCGTGGGTGGTGCCCCGGGCGCGGGCTCGGTCGGTTACCGCGAAGCGAGCGAGGCCGTGGTTCGCCTCGGCCTGGAGGCCGAGGTCATCCGGCTCGCCCCGACCTCGATCGAGGGCGTCCTGAATGCGATCCAAGCCGTGGGGGCCATGACCGAGACCGAGGACGAGGCGATGGATGTCGCCCTGGGCCTGCGGGAACGGCTGCAGTCGCTCGAGAGGATCGTCCTCGGCAGGCGCGAGCACGGCTTCGAACCGCCCCGGGTCATCGTGCTCGAGGGGCTCGAACCGCCGGTCGCCGTGGGCCGCTGGGTACCGGAGCAGGTCCGCCTGGCGGGCGGCTGGGAGCTGCTGGGTCGCGAGGGCGAGGCGCCGGCCCCCACGACCTGGGACGCCGTCCAGGAGATGGAGCCCGAGGTCCTCGTCCTGGCCCTGCGGGGCCTCGACCTGGTGGCCGTTTGCGAGGCATGGGATCGCATGCCGCGGCCGGCGCAGTGGGCAGTGCTGCCGGCCGTCGCCTCGGGCCGGGTCTTCGCCGTGGATGGCCCGGCGTGCTTCGACCACCCGGGACCGCGCGTGATCGATGGGATCGAGGTGCTGGCGGAGCTGATCGACCCCGCCGCGTTCGACGGGATGGCGCCACCTGGCACCTGGGCCCGGCTGGCCTGACCGCCCGGCGGCCCGGGGGCCGGCGTTCCGGTGGGGCTGCTGGCGGGGCCTCCGGCGGCCCGTCTTCGAGGGCGGTTCGTCCGGGGCGCTGGTCGTCTGGGGCGCGGGATCCCGGTGCTATCCTCGGGCCCTGATGTCACCCCTTGCGAAGAGCACCATCGCGACGGTCGGTTCGGGAGTCATGGCCGAGGCCATGGTCGCCGGGCTGCTCCGCGGCAACCTCGTGACGCCGGACCAGGTCGTCGCGAGCCACCCCCGCGCCGAACGCCGCGCCGCGCTGGAGGCCACGCACGGGATCCGCGTCGTCGCCTCGAACACGGAGGCCGTGACCGGGGCGGACGTGATCATCCTTGCGGTCAAGCCCCAGATGCTCGCCAGGGTCGGCCGGGAGATCGGCACCGCCCTGCGTCCCGGCCAGCTCGTCCTCTCGGTCCTCGCCGGCCCGACGACCAAGGCGCTGGTCGCGACGCTCGGCCACGACCAGGTCGTCCGGGCGATGCCCAACACGCCGGCCCGGATCGGCAGCGGGATGACCGTCTGGTACGCGACGCCCGCGACCACCGCGGACCAGCGGGCCCAGGCGAAGACGCTGCTGGGCGCGCTCGGCGCGGAGCTCGAGGTGGAGGACGAGAAGTGGGTCGCGATGGCGACCGCCGTCTCCGGGACCGGGCCCGCCTACGTGTTCCTGGTCATGGAGGCGCTGATCGACGCTGCAGTCCACCTCGGCTTCCCGCGCCACATCGCACACGACCTCGTCATCGAGACGCTCGAGGGAAGCACGCGCTTCGCCAAGCAGTCCGGCGACCACCCGGCCGTGCTGCGGAACATGGTCACGTCTCCCGCCGGCACCAGCGCCGCAGCCATCCACGAGCTGGAGTCGGGCCGCCTCCGCACGGTCCTCTCCGAGGCGGTCTGGGCCGCCTTCAGGCGAACGGTGGAGCTCGGCGACGAGCTCGACGCGCAGCTGGGCGCGGCACCGGCCAAGTACGCGAACGCGGACCGCCCCCCGCGCTGAGGACGCACCCGACCCGGGTGTGCCACGCTGCAACCTGGCCCGATGGAGTTGGGCGACCAGCTCGACGCGCACTCCTGCGCGCCGAGCGCAGCACGAGGAGGCACCCATGAGTATCAGCTTCAGCCACGATCCGCATCCCCGGGTCGAGTCCAGGAAGGCCGCCGGCCCGCCGAAGGTCGCCGACGGGCACGTCGGGTTCAACGGGCGGATCGCAATGACCCTCACGACGGTGGTGGGCACGATGTGGTGCGCCTACGCGTTCGCAGCGCTGGCCCTAATCGTGCTGCCGGAGGCGCTCGGAGGCGGCCTTCTCCCCTTGATCCAGTGGGTCAGCCAGACGTTCATCCAGCTGGTGATGCTGTCCGTGATCATGGTCGGCCAGAACATTCTCGGGAAGGCCCAGGACAAGCGGGCCGAGATGACGTACCAGGATGCCGACGCCACGTTCCACGAGGCGGGCGAGATCCAGCGCCACCTGCTGGAGCAGGATGCGGCGATCAACGCGCTCCTGGACAAGGTGGGGAAGTTGGAGACCTCGCTCGCCCGGAGCTGACCGGCAGGCTGTCCGGCACCTGGTGGGGGTCCGTGCCGCGTGTTCGCGGGGGCGCGGTCTCTCCGTGTTGCCCGGTGATCGCTCGTTGGTCGTTCCTGGTCCCGGTCGTGTTCCGTCAGCGTTCTCTCCGGCCCCCGGCCCCCGGTTGCCGGACCGCATGGCCCGCCAACAAGCGGCCGAGCCTCCCTGTCGCTGCGAGTCTGCCGCGATATCCTCGAGCGTGATGGCCACTCTCCCCGTCCGCGCCGGACGCCCCCGGTACACGGCCCCGCGGCGGCCGACCCCCTGGCGGACGACCCCTGGAGCAGCCACTGCTCGCCGCCTCTGACGCCGCCCGAACCAACCAGCCACCCCACCGAGGCTCCCATGCCCAGCCGATCCTCCGCCGGCGACATCGCTGAAGGCGCGATGCGCTCCACGCTCCTGGTGCTGTCCCATCGCAAGGCGCTCGGCCGCCTCGCCACCCGAATGCCGGTCACCCGCCCGATGGTCCGCCGGTTCGTGGCCGGTGAGACGCTGGAGGAGGTCCTGCCGTCGATCGAGCGGTTGCACGAGGCCGGGATGGGCACGACGGTGGACGTCCTGGGCGAGTCGGTCACGGCCGAGGAGGACGCCCGCGCCGCCGCCACGCGCTACCTCGCAGTCCTGGACGCGCTGGCTGCCGGCCCGCTGGACCGGAACGTCTCGCTCAAGCCGAGCCAGATGGGCCTCAAGATCGACCCGGCGCTGGCACGCGAGAACGTCGGAGCAGTGGTGGCGAAGGCCGTCGAGACGGGCGCCTTCGTTCGCATCGACATGGAGGACCACCCGACCACCGACGCGACCCTCGACCTGTGGCGCGGTGTCCGCCCCGCGGGCTGGGAGGACGGTGGCGCGGACGTGGGCGTGGTGATCCAGGCGGCCCTGCGCCGGAGCGATGGCGATGTCGAGGCGATCATCGAGGAGGGCGGCCGCGTCCGCCTGTGCAAGGGTGCGTACAAGGAGCCCGCCGCCGTCGCCTACCAGGACAAGGCCGAGGTGGACGAGGCATACGAGCGGCTGATGCTCCGTCTCATGCGGGCCGGCCGTTATCCCGCACTGGCCACGCACGACGTGCGGCTGATCAAGCGGGCGATCGAGGTGGCCAAGGCCGAGGGGATCGCTCGCGACTCATTCGAGTTCCAGATGCTCTACGGGGTCCGGCGGGACCTGCAGGAGCAGTTGGCGGGCGCGGGCTGGCGCGTCCGCGTCTACGTCCCGTTCGGCGGGCAGTGGTATCCGTACTTCATGCGCCGCCTGGCCGAGCGTCCCGCGAACGTGTCGTTCCTGCTCCGCAACATGTGGCGGGAGCGCGGCCGGAGCTGATCCCGGGCTGACTGGGGGATCCGGGGCAGCCGGCCCGCGACCCGGGGCGAGCGGCCGTCCGAACCCGCCGGGAATCCAAGAGCCGCCGGTGGGCCCCGGCGGCTCTGGCCTCGGCGGTGGACAGTTCAGCTGGCCGTTACCAGCGCTTGGCTCCGCCGATCACGATGGCGAAGGCGGCGAGCGTCCCGAGGAACATCGTCGCGCGCTGGGTGTACCACTTGAGCTTCGTCATGGTCCCGCTTCCTGTCTCGTACCGGCGAGGCTGGGCCCGTCGCCTGAAGGACCATGAACGTAACCGCAGGGATGGGTCACCCGGAATAGCCCGAAGGTACTGGTACCCCGCCTCCTTAAGGTGGAGTTGCCGGACCGCACCGGCCCCCCGCCACCGTCGGGCGGTAGGCGCCTCCTGCAGGGCGACCCCTGCAGGAGGCGCCTGCGGTGGACCGTCTCCGACGTCCGGCGCCCGGCCCGCAGGCCGGCGACGTCCGGCGCGTATCCTTGCGGCCGTGCAACAAGAGCGCGTTCCCGACCTGGTCGAGATCCCGCCGCTCCCGGTTGGCCTCGATACCCCGGCTCTCGTCGTGTTCATCGATCGTGTCGCCACGAACATCGAGCGGCTCCAGCGGACCCTCGACCTGCGGGGCGTCCGCCTCCGGCCCCACGCCAAGACCCACAAGAGCGTCCGCATCGCCCGGCTGCAGCTCGAAGCGGGTGCAGCCGGGCTGACCACCGGCACCCTAGGCGAGGCAGAGGTGTTCGCGCTCGCCGGTATCCGGGACCTGTTCATCGCATACCCGGTCTGGGCGGAGGGCCCCAAGGCGAGCCGGCTGCGCAGCCTCCACGATGCCGCGGATCTCCGGGTTGGGGTGGACTCGGTGGCCGGCGCGGAACGGCTCGCGGCGGCCGTCGCCGGAGCCCGTCGCCCGCTGCGCATCCTCGTGGAGCTCGACTCGGGCGGGCACCGTACCGGCGTCGCGACGCCCGACGGCGCGGTGCAGGTCGCCATCATCGCGCGCCGTCTCGGTCTCGATGTCGAGGGCGTGTTCACCCACGGCGGTCACAGCTACCGGCCCGGCGCGGCGGCCACTGCGGCGCTGGACGAGGCGTCCACGCTCGATGCGGGAGCGCGCGCCCTGGAGGCGGCCGGGTTCGAGGTCCGGACGATCAGCGCGGGCTCGACGCCAACCCGAGAGCTGGCGGCGCACGCCCGGGTCAACGAGATCCGAGCCGGGACGTACGTCTTGGGCGATCGCCAGCAGTTGGCCCTGCGGGCGATCGAGCCCGAGGGGATCGCTGCCGTGGTTGCGGCCACGGTCGTCTCGGTGGCGCCCGACCGCTTCGTCGTGGATGCGGGCGCAAAGGCTCTGACGAAGGACCTGCCGGCCTTCGTCGCGGGATACGGTCTCCTGCCCCGGTGGCCGACCGCCGTCGTCGAGCGCGTGAACGACTACCACGGCGTCGTGTCGCTGCCCGACGGGGTGGCCAGCCCGGCTCTGGGCGACGTCGTGGCAATCGTGCCGAACCACATCTGCCCGGTCGTCGACCTCGTCGCGTCGTTCGTGGCAGTTCTCCCGGACGGCCGCGCCGAGTCATGGCCCGTGGACGCACGCGGTCGCAGCGGCTGACGCTGGCACGCCACGCACGAAGGCGGGTGCCACGCACGAAGGCGGGTGCCACGAACGAGGGCGCGCGCCACGCAGAAGGCGCGGTCCGCCGGCGCCGTGACGGCAGACGGCGTGCGACGTCGGGCCGGATATCCGGCATCATCTGCACATGACGACCCCGACCGCTCCTGCCCAGGTCCCGCCCCGCTCCGACATCCGGCGACGCGTCCTGGCCGGGGAGCCAACGATCGGCCTGTTCATCAACCTCGCCTCGGCCGTCTCCGCGGAGATCGTCGCCCGCGCCGGGTACGACTGGACCATCGTGGACCTCGAGCACGGTCCGGGCACGGAGGCCGAGCTCCTGGGCCAGCTGCTGGCGATCCAGGCCACGCCCACGGCCGCCGTCGTGCGCGTCGTCTCGGCGGAGCGGATGCGCGTCGGCCGGGTGCTGGACCTGGGCGCGGACGGGCTCATGATCCCGCGGCTCGAGACCGCCGCGGACGTTGCGGACACGGTCTCCTGGATGCGCTACCCGCCGGCCGGGATCCGTGGTGTTGCGGCAGGTACCCGCGGCGCCGGGTACGGCACCGTCGATCATCCGCAGATCCAGATCCTCAACGAGCGGATCCTCGGCGTGTTCCAGGTGGAGTCGCCGGTCGCGGTCGAGGCCGCGCACGAGATGGCCGCCATCGACGGCGTGGACGTCCTGTTCGTCGGCCCCGCGGACCTGTCGCACTCGATGGGCATCCCGGGTGCCTTCGACGACCCGAGGTTCACGGCGGCCCTGGATCGCGTCGCGGCTGCCGCGCGTGCCCACGGCAAGGGCGCCGGGATCCTGCTGCGGGACGCGTCCGAGGTGCCGGCCTACCGCGCGCGCGGCTACGACTTCATCGGCATCGGGTCCGACAGCGGGATGGTGATGTCCGGGGCACGGTCCCAGCTGGCCATGGCCCGGGACGGGCTCGCCTGACCGGGATCCCACCCGCGCTCGCCTGACCGGGAGCCCACCCGCGCTCGCCTGACCGTGAGCCCACCCGCGCTCGCCTGACCGTGAGCGCTGGCTTCGATCGCTCCAGGGCTACTCCTCGCCCAGGTGGACCATCGGCTGGGGGAGCGGCGACTCGTCCGGGCCGAGGACAACCTCGCCCGCCGCACCTGGCCGCGGTCTGCCACGGGTCTGGGAGAGCAGCACGCCCAGCAGGATCAGGGCACCGCCCGCGAGCTGGACCGGCTGCAGGCGCTCGCCGAACAGCAGCGCTGCGGCCACGATCGTCCAGAGAGGCTCCACCGTCGAGATCAGCGAGGCTTGGGCGGCGCCCACACGCTGGGCGCCGGCGTAGAACGCCTGCATCGGCACGAACCCCGCGATCAGGGCCACGGCCACGATCCCGGGCCAGGCATCGCCCGGGATGTCGGGCGGGAGCACCGGATGGCCGATCGCCAGGTTGACGGTCCAGTAGACCGCGGCGGTCGAGGTCAGCATGACCGCCCCGATCACCGACGTCGATGCCCCGTCGTCCGCCTCATGGCCCGTGCGGTCGCTCCGTTCGCCGGAGTGGCGGGCGGCCATGATGATCCACACGGAGTAGACCAGGGGCGACGCGATGATCAGCAGCAGCCCCTCCAGGGGCGGGGCAGTCGAGGTGTCAATGCCCCCCACCGCCAGGGCCACGCCCAGCACGGCGATCCCCAGCGCGGACCAGGCACGGCGACCCTCGAGCGGCCGGCCCAGCCGGAGAGCGAGCACGGCGACCACGGGTGGGTAGATGTAGATGATCAGGGCCGCCAGGCTGAGCGGGACCGTGGTGATCCCGGCGTAGTAGGTGGCCGAGTTGGTGACGTACCAGGCGCCCAGGCCGATGGACACGAGCAGCGTCCGGCGGGGGAGCGCCCGCAGGGCCCGGCGCGCCTGCGGCCGAGCCAGGAGGAGCGCCCAGGCGAGGACTGCCGCGATCCCGAAACGCCACGCCATGAGCGTGAGCCAGTCCACCCCGGTGTCGTACACGGGCCGCGCGAACAGGCCACCGGAGCCGAACGCGATGGCGCTGATGACGACGAGAGCGATGCCGGTGAGGCGGGCGCGGTCCACGGACCCGAGGGTATCGGAGGTGGGGCGGCCGGGGACGGCGCGCTGCGACAGCGTGCTCCCGCCGTGCCCGCGTCCCGCTCCGCCCCGAGGGACGCCAAAGCATCGCGAGACGCGCCGTCCCACCCAACCGACGAAACCCGCAAACGGACCGTTCACGACAGGCAACATGGCCTGCCCGATCCGGCGTCTCCGCGTACACTTCCCCCGTGGCTGACCTGACCGAGCGTGCCGTTGCAGCGCGCGTTCCCACCCTTGTCCTGCAACCCCTGATGGTCGTCGGTCGACGGCTCCCGGTGTCGATGTCGCCAGGGACGTCGATCGGGGACTGCCTGCTCGCGATCCAGCGCACCGGCACCGGTGACTCGGTGTTCATCACGGACAAGGACGGCCGTCTTGTCGGGGTCCTCACGGAGCGCGACATCTTCGGCCGCCTGGTGGGTCCGGACGTGGGGCAGGGCGTGGATGTCGACGCGCCCGTCGAGGCCTTCATGACGACGGACCCGAAGACCCTGCACCTCGACCAGACGGTCCTTGACGCGCTGATGCTGATGCAGTCGGGCCGCTACCGGAACGTCCCCGTCGTGGACGAGGACCGGCGCCTCGTGGGGGTGGTGCGCCAGGTCGACATCCTCAAGTTCCTCGCGGAATCGTTCCCCGAAGAGCTGCTCAACCTCCCACCCCGACCGCATCAGCGCATGGAGCAGGCCGAAGGCGGATGACGACGACACCTGAACGGATCGAGCGCGAGAGCCAGCTGCTCGATCGAGTCACCATCCGGTTCGCCGGGGACTCCGGTGACGGCATGCAGCTTACCGGGACCCAGTTCACCCGGACCGCGGCCGTCTTCGGTAACGACGTCAGCACCTTCCCGGACTACCCGGCCGAGATCCGTGCCCCCGCCGGCTCGCTGCCCGGCGTCTCCGGGTTCCAGATCAGCTTCTCCGCGTCGGACATCCACACCCCGGGTGACGCGCCGGACGTGCTGGTCGCAATGAACCCGGCCGCGCTCAAGACGAACCTCCCGGACCTGCCCGCGGGCGGCGCCGTGATCGTCAACTCGGACGCCTTCACCCCCTCGAACCTGTCCAAGGCCGCCTACGCATCCAACCCGCTGACGAACGACTCGCTCAAGGCCTATCGCGTCTTCGAGGTCCCGATCGGCACCCTTAATGCCCGGGCGCTCGAGGGCCTGGACATGACCAGCAAGCAGGCCGACCTGACGAAGAACTTCTTCGCCCTCGGCCTCATGTTCTGGCTGTACGAGCGGACGATGGATCCCACCATCGCGTGGATCGACGAGAAGTTCGGCAGCCGGCCGGTCATCGCGGAGGCGAACGGGCGGGCGCTGAAGGCGGGCTACGCCTTCGGCGAGACCACCGAGATGTTCCACACCACGTACCGGGTGCCGAAGGCGAAGCTGCCCCCCGGGACCTATCGCAACATCACGGGCAACGAGGCGACGGCCCTGGGCTTCCTCGCCGCCGCGCATGCCGCGAAGCGGGACCTGTTCTACGGCTCGTACCCGATCACGCCGGCCACCGACATCCTCCAGCAGCTTGCCGGCTATAAGTCGTTCGGCGTCCGGACCTTCCAGGCCGAGGACGAGATCGCCGCGATGGGGTCGACGATCGGTGCGGCGTACGGCGGAGCGCTGGCCCTGACCGGCACGTCCGGCCCCGGCCTCGCGCTCAAGTCGGAGGCCATGGGCCTGGCCGTCATGACCGAGCTGCCGATGGTCATCGTCAACGTGCAGCGGGCCGGCCCCTCGACCGGCCTGCCGACCAAGGTGGAGCAGGCGGACCTGCTGCAGGTCCTCTACGGCCGCAACGGCGAGTCGCCGATGCCGGTCCTCGCGCCAGCCACCCCTGCGGAGTGCTTCACGCTCGCCATCGAGGCGTCGCGCATCGCGCTCAAGTACATGACCCCGGTCGCGTACCTCTCGGACGCGTTCGTCGGCAATGGCGCCGAGCCGTGGAAGGTCCCGGACGTCGAGGACCTGCCCGATATCTCCGTCCCGAACGCGGTGAAGGGCGAGGGCACGTTCCTGCCGTACGGGCGTGACCCCGAGACCCTCTCGCGGCCCTGGGCGATCCCGGGTACGCCCGGCCTCGAGCACCGCATCGGCGGCCTCGAGAAGCTGGACGGCCTCGGCACCGTCAGCTACGACGCCGACAACCATCACCGGATGTGCGTCCTGCGCGCGGCGAAGATCGCGGGCATCGCCAGGGACATCCCGCCGCTCGAGACGTTCGGCGTGGACGAGGGCGAGCTGCTGATCCTCGGCTGGGGCTCCACGTACGGCGCGCTCCGCAGCGCCGTCGAGCAGATGCTTCCCGAGGGCAAGTCGGTCGCGCACGCCCACCTCCGGTACCTCAACCCGTTCCCGGCCAACACGGGCGAGGTCCTCAAGCGCTACCGGACCGTGCTGGTGCCCGAGCTCAACCTCGGCCAGCTGTGGTTCGTCATCCGCGGCACCTACCTGGTGGATGCCGTGGGCTACGGGCGAGTCCGCGGCAAGCCGTTCCGGATCGCCGAGATCGTTGCCGAGGCCGAGCGCATCCTGGGCGAGCGGGGGGTGACCCGATGACCGAGACGACCACGGGCCCCGCGCCGATCGAGGGCGGTCTGGTCAAGCTCACGCGCAAGGACTTCGTCGCCGACCAGGAGGTCCGCTGGTGTCCGGGCTGCGGCGACTACTCGATCCTCGCCCAGACCCAGAAGGTGATGCCCGACTTCGGCGTGCCGAAGGAGAACATCGTCTTCATCTCCGGCATCGGGTGCTCCGGCCGGCTGCCGTACTACATGAACACGTACGGCTTCCATTCGATCCATGGACGGGCCCCGACGCTCGCCACGGGCCTCAAGACCGCTCGCCCGGACCTCATGGTCTGGGTGATCACGGGTGACGGCGACGCGCTGTCCATCGGGGGCAACCACTTCCTGCACACGATGCGCCGGAACGTGGACTTCACGATGATCATGCACAACAACCGGATCTACGGCCTGACCAAGGGTCAGACGTCGCCCACCTCGGAGTTCGGGAAGCGGACGAAGTCGACGCCGATGGGTTCCGTGGACCGGCCGGTCATGCCGCTCACGCTCGCGCTGGCCGCTGAGGCGACCTTCGTGGCGCGGACGGTCGACACGCACACGGAGCACCTGGCCCGGACGCTCGAGGCAGCGGGCCGTCACCACGGCGCCTCGTTCATCGAGGTCCTCCAGAACTGCAACATCTTCAACGACGGCGCCTGGCGCGAGTTCACGGAGCGGGATGTCCGGGACGACCGGATGCTGTTCCTGGAGCACGGCAAGCCGCTCATCTACGGCAAGGAGCGCAACAAGGGCATCCGCCTGCGTGGCCTCCACCCGGAGGTGGTGACGATCGGGGAGGACGGGGTCACGGAGGCGGATCTGCTGGTCCACGACCAGCACGCCGAGGACCCGTACCTCGCGCTGATCCTGTCGCGGATGTTCTGGCCCGAGTTCCCGGTGCCCGTCGGCATCCTCCGCCAGGTGGACCGGCCCACCCACTCGGACCTGGTGGACGCCCAGATCGAGGCGGCCATCGCCAGGTCCGGACCCGGCGACCTGCGAACGGCGCTGATGGCCGGCGAGACCTGGACCGTGGAGTAGGCGATGATCTGCCCCAACTGCCGCTACGACAACTTCGAGGGCGAGGACAGCTGCGCCCACTGCGGCGCCGACCTGTCGCTGTCCGATACACCCCAGGCCCTCGCGGACTACCACGACACGATCCTGGGCGACCACCTCGATGCGCTCGGCATCGGATCTCCCACGCTCGTCGAGCCCACGATGGCCGTGGCCGCCGCCATCCAGTTGATGCACGAGAGCGGTACGGACTGCCTCCTGGTCTGCGAAGAGGGGCGCCTGGTCGGGATCTTCACGGACCGCGATGCGGCGGTGAAGGCGGTCGACAAGCGGCTGGGCCTCTACCGGGTCCGGGACTTCATGACCCCCGACCCCGTGGTGCTCCGGCGGGAGGACTCGCTCGCGGTGGCCATCCACAAGATGGCGGTGGGCGAGTTCCGCCACATCCCGATCGTGGACGACGGCCGGCCGATTGGCGTGGTATCAGCCCCGGACGTCTTCCGGCACCTCGTCGCCTCGGTCGGGTGACCCCGGCTCCGCGCCCGGAGCCGCCCCCGATCCCCGCGGAACGGTACGGAGCGCGGCTGGTCGCCGCCCGGCGGGGGGTATCCGCAGCCGGTCTCGACGCGCTGCTGATCGGCGTGGGGGCGGACCTGCGGTATCTCGCGGGGTACGAGGCGATGCCGCTGGAGCGCCTGACGCTGCTCGTCGTTCCCGCCGTCGAGGGCGCGCCGATGACGCTGGTCGCCCCCCGCCTCGAGGCAACGCCCGCCCGGACCTGCCCGGCCGCGGCATCGGGAGCGGTTGGGGTTGCCACCTGGGAGGAGACCGAGGACCCGATGGCGCTGGTCGCGGCCGTCCTCGGGGAGGCGCTGGGACGCCTCGCGGCGGACCCGGCGGCCGTGGCCGTGTCGGACGGGATGCGGGCAGCGTTCGTGCTGGGGCTCCAGCGGGTGCTGCCAGGCGCCCGGTTCTCGCTGGCGTCGGCCGTGCTCCGGACCCTGCGGATGCGCAAGGACGCGGACGAGGTGGCGCTGCTGCGCGCCGCCGCGCGGGCGGCGGACCGGGTGGTGGCGGCGATCGCGGTGGGGACGCTGGTCGGGCGCACCGAGGCGGACGTCGCCCGCGAGATCGGCGAGCGGCTGCTGGCCGAGGGCCACGACCACGCGGAGTTCTGGATCGTGGCCTCGGGGCCCAACAGCGCGTCCCCGCACCACGAGCCGGGCCAGAGGGTCATCGCGCCCGGCGAGCCCATCGTCATCGACATCGGCGGGGTGCTCGGCGGCTACGGGAGCGACATCACCCGCACGGTCTGGGTCACCGGCGGCGACCCTGCCAAGGGCCCGGACGCCGGGTTCCAGCACCTCTACGGCGTGCTCCAGCGAGCCCAGGCGGCGGCGACGTCCGCGGTCCGCCCCGGGTTGGCGTGCGAGCGGATCGACGCGGTGGCGCGCGGGATCATCGGCGCCGCGGGCTACGGCCCGAACTTCTTCCACCGGACGGGGCACGGCATCGGCCTCGAGGGACACGAGGAGCCGTACCTGGTCGCGGGATGCCTGGAACCGCTGGCGCCGGGCATGGCGTTCAGCGTCGAGCCGGGCATCTACCTCGAGGGTCGCTACGGGGCCAGGATCGAGGACATCGTGGTCTGCGGCGACGCTGGCCCGGTGACGCTCAACGAGTTGGCCCGGGACCTGCTGGTCGTCCCGGGCTGACGGCGCCTGCCGTTGACACGGCGCCTGCCGGCGACTTGACGTGCGCGGCGCCATCTGGTCGCGGTCATCCCGCAGGGCGGAGAGTGGACCCTCGTCTGCAGGCGCGCCTGAGCGAGATCCAGCGGCATGATCGAGGGCGTTTCCCGACGGTCGCCGGCAACGCGGGGTATCATCTGGCGATCGGTCGAGCCCCCCTGCGACCGACGCGAGAGCCACCATGACGATCCTTTCCGCGTGGGCCGAGCGCCTGCGCTACCCTGACCGGTGAGCCGGCGCGCCCGGCACGGCCGGAACCCGCACCAGCACCCGTCCGCGCGTCCTGCCCGCCCCGGGACGCCGTCGGTCGACGATGCCCAGGTGCCCGCCGCCGGATCAGCCATGCCTGCCGGCGGGCAGGCGGCAGCGCTTGCCGTGGAGCCCGAGGTCGCAGCTGAAGCCGTCCCGGCCGTCGGTCGCGCCCAGGTGCCCCCTCCCGTCAGCGAGCCTGGGCCGGTCCGCCCCACCGAGCCGGTCCGCGCGCCCGATCACATCAGCGCCCCCGAGCCGGTCCGCGCCGTCGAGCTCGACCCTGCCCGTGAGCGCTCCGCCGACGGTGTCATCGAGCCGTCACACCCCACCTGCACCCAGGCCCAGCTGCGCCGGTTCATCAAGAGCAGGCCGTGGATTCCCATGCACGAGCTGCGCCGCCGCTTCGGCATCAACGGTCAGGACGACGACGTCTCGCCGGTCCGGGTCGGCGACCGGACCCTGTTCATCGGCCTGCCGCCCGCGGAGGGCTGGATGATCGGTGAGCTCCTGTACGCCGGCGACGTGGGCTGCGAGCTCTCGCTGGACCCCGTGACGCCGGTCATCATCGGCGTCTACCCCATGCGGCCCATCCCCCGGTCCTGACCCGGCGCCATCGCGGCCACACCTGCTTGACCGAGCCGCTCAGCCGACACCCTCGAGGGCCAGCAGCTCCCGCTTGACGGCCAGCGCGGCCTCGCGCCCGCCGTATGCCGCCACGCCGTACCCGCCCAGGGACCCGTCGCCGGCGATCACGCGGTGGCAGGGGACCAGGAGACCCACCGGGTTGCGGCCGACGGCACCGCCAACGGCGCGCGCCGCACCCGTCCGCCCGATCCGTTGTGCAACCTCGCCGTAGGAGGCCGTCTCGCCCCGCGGGATCGCGCGCACGGCACCCAGGACCAGGCGGTCCCACGCGGAGCGATCAGCCAGGTCCACCGGCAGGGTGTCCAGCGCCACCCGCTCACCCGCGAGCGACGACGTCACGAGGTCGCGCGTCCGCGCGCAGAGCTGGGCGGCGGGACACCGCGCCCGGTGCGCCTCGAGCGGAAACAACGGCATCGGCGGCCCGAGGCGGCGCCGCGCCAGGCCGGCCTCGAACGCCTCCGCAGTGCTCAGCAGCTCCACCGCCACCACGCCGCGTGCGCCCGCGGCGATCCAGACCGGACCCCACGGTCCATCGGACACCGCGACCGTGATGCAATCCTCAATGCAACTCACGGAAACATGGTTGCATGCTCCGCGGAGCGTCGCGCCCGCAAGGACCATGCGCGTGACGGCGCAGAATGGGTGGGTGAGCGTGCACCGCAACCGACAGCCACCGCCGACCGCCACGATGCGTGCCCCGCGGAGGCAGATGGCCTGATGCGTCGCTACCGGATGCGCCTGCGCCGCTCGATACCCCGGGACTCTCGGACTCCGGTATTGCTGCCCTCGCACAGCGTCCGCCGGCTCGCGCTGCTCGGGCTCGGCGCCGGGGCGCTGGTGGTCCCGATCTGGGCATGGACCACGCTGACCGTCGAGGGACAGCGCATGGCAGACCTCGTCCTGTACGGGCGGGTGCTGGCGACGCCGGCGGTCCTGGGGGTCGCCTCGGACACGCTCTCGACGGTCAGCCTCGCGCCGGGGGCGATCGCGGTGCTCGGGCTCGTGCTGCTCGGCCTTGCTCGGGGCGGGTTCGGGCTGGCGACGGCGACCTTCGTCCTGATCGCCGGGGCCAACGTGACGGCACAAGCGTTGCAGATGCTGCTGGACCGACCGAACCTGCTGGGCCACCACGCCTACGCCATCGGCAACAGCTTCCCCAGCGGGCACGTCACGCTCGTTGCGTCGCTTGGCTTCGCCTGCGTCCTGGTCGTGCCCCGCCGGCTGCGGACACCGGTGGTCATCGTGGCCTCGGTGATCGTCGCCGCGGTCGGCGTCAGCACGATCACGGCCGGCTGGCATCGCCTGGCGGACGTGGTGGGCGCGATCCTGATCGCGCTGGCGTGGGCGGCGATCGTCACGGCGGTCCTCGTTCGCGTCCAGGGTTGGATGCCCAGGCGGACGTGGGGCATGGGGCACGGTGGCTGGGCGACGAGGCTCGCTGGCGTCGCCGGGGCTGGCGTAATCATCGCGGGCATCGTCAGTCTCGTGGTGGCCGGGCTGGATCCGGCTCCGCTCGGCGGTGCAGCGGCCGCCAGTGGCGTCGAGCCGCGGACGTTCGTCGCCGCTCTGGTGGTCACGTTCGGATCCGCCCTCGTCGCTTGCGCCGCCTACGAGTGGGCGATGCGCGGTGTGGCGCTCGAGGCGCCTCGCTGAGAAATCCTGGGCACCCGACAATGTGTCGGAGGTGCCGTGTCGGAGCTGCCGTGGCGGTCCGCTGGTATACTCCCCCCTAGTATGATGACGCGCCTTCCGGGCATTCCTGCTGGGCGTGGGGCTGGTGGGCCTGTCGTTGGCCGGCGGCGTGCTGGCGGCGGACCGGGCGGTGAGTGCCTCGCTGCCGCACGTGATCGTCACGGTGAAGGACGGCGTGTTCACGCCGGCGGACGTCACCGTGGGCGCGGGCGAGTGGACGGTCATCGAGCTGGTGAACCAGGACGTCGTCGTCCGCGACTGGATGGTCCAGGGCGTCGCGAACATGGACATCGTCACGCGACCGGGCCAGACGGCAAGCCTGCGGTCCGTGCTGGACACGCCCGGGACGTACACGGTGATGACCGGCGGATCCGCGGCCGGCACCGACGGCGAGATGGCCGGGTCGCTGGTGGTCGAGGCGCGCTGAGCAAAGGTAGACTCGGCATGGTGACCGACCTGCCGACCCACCCACGCATCGATGTTCCGGCCGACCCACGGGACCTGCCGGGCTCGTTTCCGCACCGCTATGTCGTGGAGACGCGGTTCGGCGACACGGACGCGATGGGCCACATCAACAACTCGCGGTTCCTCACGTTCTGCGAGTCGGCGCGGATCGCGTACTGGGAGGCGGCGACGGGCGAGCCCTTCGGGCTGGTGACCCACGGCGCCGAGGAGTCCCTGATCCTGGCCGACGTGCGGGTGACGTTCCGGTCCCCCTCGTACTTCGGCGAGGTCCTGACCGTGGAGTCGCGGCTGGCGAAGGTCGGGCGGACCTCGTTCACGCTCGAGCACCGGATCACGGCGGCGGACTCCGCGCGCGGCAGGGCGCGGCTGGTGGCCACGGCCGAGGACGTACTTGTCCTCTACGACTACGCGACGGAGCGGCCGCGGGCCATCCCGGACGAGACGATCGCGCGCCTCGAGAGGTTCGAGGGGCGTCGGCTGCGGAGTTGACCCGGAGCTACGCTTCGAAGCGCCGGAAGATCACGACCGCGTTCTGGCCGCCGAAGCCGAAGCCGTTGATCGCCACGGTGTCCACCTTCGCCCTGCGCGCAACGAGCGGGACGTAGTCCAGGTCGCACTCCGGGTCCGGCGTGTGGAGGTTCGCGGTGGGGGAGATGACGCCGTCGCGGATCCCGCCGATGGCCGCCAGTGCGGACGCGATGCCCGCCGCGCCCACGAGGTGCCCGACCATCGACTTGGGCGACGAGATCGCCCGGGACGCGGCCGAGGACCCGTAGGCGGCCTTGATCGCGCGCGTCTCGGTCGAGTCGTTGAGTGACGTGGACGTACCGTGGGCCACGATCCAGTCGATCTCGTCCGGCGCCACGCCCGAGTTGCGCATGGCGTTCGTCATCGCGCGGGCCTGGCCGCGGCCGGTGGGATCCGGCGCGGAGATATGGAACGCATCCGCGGTCAGCGCGCCACCCAGGATCTCGGCAAGCGGCGTGGCACCGCGCGCCAGGGCGTGCTCGGCCGACTCCACCATGCAGACGCCCGCGCCCTCGCCCAGGACGAACCCGTCACGGGTGGCGTCGAACGGCCGCGAGGCCGTCTCCGGCGAGTCGTTGCGCTTCGACAGCGCGGTCATGTTGGACAGCGCGGCCACGCCCATGGGCACGATCGCCGCCTCCGAGCCACCGGCGAGGACCACGTCGCATTCGCCCGTGGCGATGAGCCGGAGGGCATCCTGGAACGCGATGACGGAGGTGGCGCATGCGGCGACCTGGGTCATGACCGGGCCCGTCAGACCGTACTCCATCGAGAGCAGGCAGCCGGCCATCGACGCGGACATGGCCGGCACCGAGAACGCGGACACGAAGCGCGGGCCCTTGGTGTCGTGGACGTGGGTGCCGTCGATGATCGACTCGACCCCCCCGCCGCCGGTGTTGAGGACGACGCCGACGCGGTCCCGCTCCTCGATGGTCATGGCCGCGAAGTCCAGCCCGGACGAGGTGATCGCCTCCTTGCCAGCGCCCATCGCGAGGTGGATATAGCGGCTCATCCGGCGGGCCATCTTCGGATCCATGGCCGCGGCCGGGTCGAAGTCCAGGACCTCGGCGGCGATCCTCACCTCGAACGCACTCGCGTCGAAGGAGCGGATCAGGCGCGTGCCCGTCACGCCCGCCTGGAGGTTCCTCCAGTAGGTCTCGAAATCGTTGCCGATCGGCATGACCGCGCCGAGACCGGTGATGACGGCACGGCGCGCGAGGTCGGACGAGGGCACGATCACACCTTCCTGGTGGCGGGCGCGGGAAGCGATGGGTGGGCAGGATTGTAGCGAAGCCACCAAACCGGCCTGCCCGGCGCCCGGCGAGGGGCGGGATGACGCGCCGGAAGGCGGGCCGGCGAAGGGACCGGCTGCCGGGCCGTCAGCGTCCGTCCCAGCGCTTGAAGATGATCGCCGCGTTGTGGCCCCCGAGGCCGATGCTGTTCGACAGCGCGTAGCGGATCGGGCGCTGGACAACCTCGGGCGTCACCCAGACGTCGGCGTCCGGGTCTGCCTCACGGAAGTTGATGGTCGGCGGGGCGGTCTGCTCGGCAATGGTCATGACCGTGGCGAAGGCCTCGAACGAGCCCGCCGCACCCATCATGTGGCCGGTCATCGACTTGGTGGCGGTGACGAGCAGCGACTCGCGGCTGCGTGCGGTCCGCTCGCCGAACACGGCCCAGATGGCGTCGGCCTCGCGCTTGTCCCCGACCGGCGTGGACGTCCCGTGCGGGTTGATCAGGTCCACCTCGTCCGCCGGCACGCCACGCCGCTGGAGCGCGATCTTCATCGCTCGCGCGGAGCCGGTGCCGCCCTCGATGGGCTGGACCATGTCGTGGCCGTCGGCGGTGGAGCCATAGCCCACGACCTCGGCGTAGATCCGGGCACCGCGAGCCATTGCGTTCTCGAGGTCCTCGAGGATCAGGGCTCCCGCGCCCTCGCCCAGGACGAAGCCGTCGCGGGTCCGGTCGAAGGGCCGGCTGGTATCGGCGATCGGCTCGCCGGGCCGCGGGGAACCGAGGCCGCGCATGTTGCCGAACCCGGCGTGCGCCACCTCGAGCAGGGGCATCTCCGTGGAACCCGCGATCACGGTGTGGACGTCGCCTCGGCGGATGAGCTCGGCGCCCTCGCCCACGCAGTTGGTGCCGGTGGAGCAGGCCGTGACGATGCACATGTTGTGGCCGATCGCGCCGGTCTCGATCGCGATCATCCCCGACGCCGAGTCCACCAGGCCGTTGGCGATGAACGTGGGCGCCACGCGTCCCGGACCCTTGTCCTGGAGGATGTGCCAGTTATCGATCATGAGCTGCTGGCCACCCGCGCCCGACCCGAAGATGACGCCGATATCCTCGCGGTTTCCGTCCGTGATCTCCAGGCCCGCGTCGGCGATGGCCTGCTTGGCCGCGGAGACGCCATACCAGGTGGCGGCCTCGCTGCGCCGGAGCGCCTTGTGGTCCATCCAGAGCGAGGGATCGAAGTCGTGAACCTCGCCCGCCGCCTTCTGCGCGTACCGGCTCACGTCGAACTTCGTGATCACGCCCAGGCCCGACACGCCGTTGAGCAGGTTGTTCCAGGTGGTGTTCCTGTCGTTGCCGACCGGGCTGACGACGCCGAGGCCGGTGACGACGACGCGGCGGGTGAAATCGGGCTGGCGCACGGGGCTCCTTCGTTGGGATCTGGTTCGGGGTTCGGGCGGGAGTTCGGGGTTCGGGCGGGAGTTCGGGGTGGGCTTCGAACGCCGGTCAGGCGCCGTTGGCCGCCGCGGTGTCGGCGAAGGGGATGAAGAGTCGATCGCCCGCGGCCGGGTCGTCGAGCGCGAGGGTGACGACGTCGGAGGCGATGCGCCGGATCAGGCCGGTGAGGACGCGGCCGGGGCCGATCTCGATGAACGTGGTGACGCCGCGGGCGTGCATCGCCTCCACCGCGCCGACCCAGTCGACGCCGGTGGTGAGGTGCTCCACGAGCTCCCCGCGGCAGCCGTCCGCGGTGA
>DATCGK010000292.1:0-2245 GCA_036508975.1 Candidatus Limnocylindrales bacterium | reverse complement strand
GGGAGGTGGGCGACGCCATCGTCGAGAGCCCGGATGTCCGCGTGATCTCGTTCACGGGCTCGTCTGCCACCGGGCGCACGATCGCGGAGCGGGCCGGCCGGCGTCTCAAGCGCCTGAGCCTGGAGCTCGGTGGCAAGAACGCGGTGGTGGTCCTGCGGGACGCGGACCTGGATCTCGCCGTGGACGGGATCCTGTGGTCGGCCTTCGGGACCACCGGGCAGCGCTGCACCGCGTGCTCCCGCGTCATCGTTGACCGGCACGTCGCGGACTCGCTGGTCGCCCGCCTGGAGCAGCGCACGACGGGGCTGCGGCTGGGCTCCGGTCTTGACGAGTCCGTGGACGTGGGTCCGCTGGTCAACGCGGCCGCGGCGGACAAGGTGCAGCGGTACGTCGCCATCGGCAGGAGGGAGGGCGAGCTGGTCACCGGCGGCGAGCGCGCGACCGGCCCCGGCCTTGAGCACGGCCACTTCTTCGCCCCGACGATCTTCGCCGGCGTCAGGCCGATGGCGACCATCGCGCAGGAGGAGATCTTCGGCCCGGTGCTCTCGGTCGTGCCCGTCGACGGGTACGCGGAGGCGATGACGGCCGCCAATGGGGTCCGCTACGGCCTGTCGGCCTCGGTCTACACGAGGGACGTGAACACGGCCTTCCGGGCGATGCGCGACTTCGAGACCGGGATCGTCTACGTCAACGCAGGCACGACCGGCGCGGAGACACACCTGCCGTTCGGCGGTTGGAAGGACACCGGCAACGGCCACCGGGAGGCCGGGCACGTCGCCCTGGACACCTTCACCGAGTGGAAGTCGATCTACGTCGACTTCAGCGGCAAGCTGCAGCGCGCCCAGATCGACAACCAGCCGTCCTGAAGCACACCCGCGAACCGGAGCGCCCGGGCCCGGACTTGCGCTATCCTTCGCGCGGTCCGGGCCGGTAGCTCAACGGTAGAGCAAGTGACTCTTAATCACTAGGTTCAGGGTTCGAATCCCTGCCGGCTCACCATCATCTCCGGACCACCCCGTCCTCTCCAGGCCACACACCTGGTCCAGCCTCGCCCGGTCGCGGCCTGTTCGCGTGTGCTCCCGGGTTGACGGCCGTCTCCCGATCCCGACGCTGTCCGGGTCCTGACATGCCGTCAGGCCCCGGCCATCCGTACCATCCGGGCCGTCCCGTGGTGCCCTTCGCCACCCATCGCGGCGACCTCTGGTAGGGGTCGTACCGACCACCGTCGCCGATCATCGGTACGGGCGTCCCCCTGATCGCGTCGCAGCCGGCGCGGGCTGTATTCGTGCCCGCTCCCCGTGGCGCCCGAACCGGGAAGGAACTTGATGGGCGAGGACGGGCTGTACGCCGCATTGGTGCGGCGGGGGATGTCCCGCCGGGCGTTCCTGCAGTTCTCCGCGGCGATGGCCGCCGCCCTCGCCCTGCCCGCCTCCTACGCCCCGCGCATCGCGGAAGCCGTGAGCAGCGTCCAGCGGCTGCCGCTGATCTGGATCCGCGCCCAGGGCTGCGGTGGCAACACCCAGGCCATGCTGCGCGCCTCCCACCCGACCGTCTCGACGCTGCTCCTCGAGACCGTCTCCCTCGAGTATCACGAGGCGTTCCTGGCCCCGGCCGGTGCCTCGGCAGATCTCGTCCTGACCAACGCCATGACGCGCTTTCCCGACGGCTACTTCGCCGTCATCGAGGGCGCGATCCCAACGGGTGCATCGGGCGCCTACTGTCTCGTCGGCGGCCGACCGGTCGCCGATGTCGTCCGCGAGGTCTGTGACGGCGCCCTGGCCACGCTGGCCGTGGGCTCGTGCGCCTTCGACGGCGGAGCGCCGGCCGCGAGCGGCGGCCGGACCGGGGCAGGCGGCGTCCGGTCCCTGGTGGGGAACGGCAAGCTGATCACGCTGCCCGGATGCCCGATGAACGTGGAGAACCTCGTCGCCACGTGGACGCACTACGTCACGACGCACGAGCTGCCGCCTGCCGATGGCATGGGCCGCCCGCTGTTCGCCTACGGTGACCTGATCCACAACAGGTGCGAGCGGCGCCCGCACTTCGAGTTCGGCGAGTTCGCCCTGACCTGGGGCGACGAGGGCGCGCAGAAGGGCTGGTGCCTGTACAAGGTCGGCTGCAAGGGTCCCGAGACGATGGCCAACTGCCCGACTGTCCGCTACGGCGGTGGCACCAGCTGGAACGTCCGGGCCGGCCACGGCTGCGTGGGTTGCACGATGCCGCACTCCTGGGACGCGATGGGACC
>DATCGK010000291.1:0-7125 GCA_036508975.1 Candidatus Limnocylindrales bacterium | reverse complement strand
AACGCGTCCACGTCCACCCGCGGGCGACCCGACGTCCCGAGGACGACGACCTTGACGATGTGGGATCCACTCGACGCCCATGACCGCGAGAAGACGATCCGGCGGGACAGGAGCGTGCTCCGGTACGTGTCCACGGTCGCGGCCAGCGAGCCGTCCACCCAGATCTGTGCCTTGCCGCGGCCGGGGCCGTAGGGCATGACCACGGCGATGCCCCTTCCCGTGAACGCATACCTGAGCGAAGCGCCCCTGGCCCGTGCGTACCACGTTGATCCGCCCGACATCGAGGTGTTGTAGGAGCGGCGCCACGTTCCTGTCCGGGTCAGCAGGCGGCTGCCATCCTGGACCACCTTCGAGGTCAGCGGTGAGACCTTCGACCAGGTGCTCACGTTGCCGCCGCCGTCAAAGGCCCGGACCCGGATCGCGTAGGCCGGCCCTACCTGGATCCGCCGCTCCACGAAGCGCGTGGCGGGACCGGTGGTGGACAGCGTGCCCCAGGCGCCGGTGCCGGCCTTCACCTGGGCCTGGTACCTGCTGATCGGGCTGGTGGGATCGGTGGCGGCAGCCCAACCAACCCGGGCCACATATGACGTGGTGTCGAACCGGCTGCCCTTCAGGGGGGTCAGGCGCGGTGCCGGCATGGTCGGGATATCGCCGTCTACCCTGACGCTCACGGTCACGCTGCGGGTGACGTCGCCGACGGCCCCGTGCACCGTGAAGGTGTACGTGCCGGACGCTGGGGACGCGGGCACGACCACCGTGAGCGCCGCCGTCATCGCGTCCGGACCGACGACCGGGGTGGACAGCGTGGCCCCGAAGCCCGGTGGCGCATCCACGCTGAGCGCGACATCCGCGGTGACGTCCTCGGCGCGGACCACGTAGATGGGGACCTGGGCTGTGGCACCACGTGGCAGCAGGCGCGTGGGCGATGTGGCATCCACGGTCCAGTCGCCGAGCGCAACGATCCGCGCAACGTTCAACAGGGGCTCGTGGACCCCGTCCGGATCGGTGGCGGTGTTCCAGTCCTGGGTGCCGGCCGCGCGCAGTGCGGCCCTGACCTCGGCCGGGGTGGCCCGGGGCCGGGAGGACTTGTACAGTGCGACCGCACCGGTCACGTGGGGAGCCGCCATCGAGGTACCCGAGAGGTAGCCGTAGCGGTTCCCCGGGAGCGTGGACAGGATGCACTTCCCCGGCGCGATCAGGTCGATGTCGCCGCCGTAGTTGGAGAAGTCCGCGAACGTGTCGTCCCGGTCGTAAGTGCCCCACGAGTAGCAGGCGTTGCCGCCCAGACCCCCGGGGATCCCGTCCGTGTCGGCAAGCGCCGAGACGGTGATCACCTCGTCGTAGCTGGCGGGGATCAGGCGCGAGGCGTTGAACGAGTTGTTGCCGGCGGCGGCGACGACGGTCACGCCCGATGCGACGAGGCGGCAGATGGCCTGGTGCATCAGGTCCCTGTTGGTGAGGCCGCAGTTGTGGTCGTCGGTGCCGGTCTTCGCGACCGACATGTTGACCGCCTCGAACAGCGGCAGCTTCGGGTCCACGGGGTCGCGCTGGGCGGCGATCCAGTCGAGACCGCACACGTACCAGGAGATGAGCCCATCACCGGCCGAGTTGAGGATCCGCACGGCCCACAGGCGGACCCCCGGCGCCACGCCCACGACGCCGATCCCGTTGTCGATCGCCCCGACCGTACCCGCGACGTGGGTGCCGTGGCCATTGGCGTCACCCCACGCGTTGGGGTTCGAGGTGGAGCAGTTGTGGCCCCCGACCACGTTGAGGTCGGGGTGGGACGCGTCGATCCCCGTGTCCACGATGGCAACGTCGGCGTCCACCCGCTCATTGGAGCCGTTGATGCCGGCAATGTGGCTGCGCAGGCCGAACACGCGGCGCACGCCGCGCGGTGTCGTCTGGCCCGTCATCGAGATCACGGCATCCGGCACGACGGCGGACACGTCCGGGTCCGAGCGCAGGGCCGCCAGCTGGACCCCGGTCAGCTTGGCCGAGTAGCCGTGCACGGCGTTGCGGAACGTCCGATCGCGGGTGATGCCCAGCCGCCCAGCGCGGGCGGTCGCGGCGTCGAGCTTCGCCCCGCTGCGCAGCACCACGATCCAGCGATCGGTGGCGTCGAGGCGGCCGGATGCGGCCGGCGCTGAACCAGCGTCGGGCACGGTTCCGGCGGGGGCTTCCCCGGCGGGGGCAGCGGCGAAGGCTGACCCGGCCGGCAAGGCGAGGACCAGGGCGAGAGCGAGGGTGAGAGCTCGTCGCATGCAGGCTCCTGGGGCGGATCATGGCCCGACGGACACCATCATCGCCGGGATGGCCCCCAGCGTCCATCCTCGCGCGCTGGCCGGCAATGGCCGTTTGGTCCCTGTCGAAGGTCCCGGCAATCCTCTTCGGATCGCGGACCAATCCCCGTGCGAGATCAGCCCATCGCGCTCCGCTCAGGCCGACGCGACCTCCTGGGACAGCCGGAGCTCCGCTTCCGCCTCTGCGACCCGGGCGAGGATGCCCGTCCGGAGGCTGTCCAGACCGGTCGAGACCGTCCTGGCCGCGTTGGACACCGACGTCAGCTGCACCTTGAGCGAGCGGATGGCGTCCAGCTGCTCCCGGACCCCCGCCAGGGCCCGGCCGATGGCCGCGGCGTCCACGTCCATCTCCCGCTCCTTGAGCTGGGCGACGGCGAGCAGCCGGGCAAGACGGATGGCCGCCTCGAGGCAGGCGCCATCGGGCGCCTCGGGATCCACGATCACGTGGACATCGTCGCCGACCAGCGCGAACGGCGCGACGCCGCTGGGTGCGTGGGCCGGCGTCCAAACGGCGATCGCCACGCTGGCGCCGCGGTTCTCGCGCGCCTGGCGCAGCTCCTCCCGCATCGCGCGCTGGGACATGGCCCGGTCCTTCGCCTCGATGACCACCCGCACGTCCGCGCCCCGCGTGAGCCGCGGGTCCAGGGTCAGCACGAAGTCACCCTTCTTCGAGCCCAGCACGGCGCCGGTCTCGGTCCCCGTGCGGTCCAGCAGGTCCGCCGCCCCGCGGGCCAGGTCCCCCAGCATCCCGTGGAGAAGCACCTCGAAGTCCCCGCCCTTCGCCGCCGACTTCGCACGCTCATCCGCGCGCGCCCTCGATGCGGCCTCGATCGCCGTCAGCCGCTCGTGGACGCCCTTGAACCCCTCCGTGATCTCCTGCCGGAACTGGTGGAGCGGCGAGCCCATGCGGGTCGGGTCCAGCAGCACGGCGACCTTGGACCGGTCTCCGTCGAAGTACTGCCCCAGCAGCCCACCGATGCGCCCGATGGCGGAGTCACGCTTGGTCTCGTCGAACAGGTCCGAGACGAACTTCTGGAGTGCGCCACGGTCGCCGAGGAACTTCTCCAGCGTGCGTGGGAGACGCCCGTCCCCATCCGCGAAGTTCGCCCGGAGAACGTCCTCGACGGCCTTGGCCGCCTGCTCGTTCAACGCGGTGGTCTGGGCGACCAGCTTCTCGAACTCGCGCCGGACGACGTCGGCATCCATCGACGTGGAGGCGTCCTTGAGGGCGAGCAGGCCGATGCGCAGCGCGCGCTCCACGATCGCGGGTCGCTCTGCCGCGTCACGCTCAGCCAGAGAGGCCGCGAGCGACGCGTCCGCCAGGACGAGGTGCTCGACCACGATGCGATCGCCCTGCACGACGACGGCGGTGCCCGCCGGGGCGACCGGCGGCCGCGCGAGGCTCGGGTTCGACAGGGGGAGGATTCGGGCTTCCATGACCCACATCCTGGACCCGGGCTGTGACAGCTCTGCTGACACGACCGCTGACCCGGCCGGGGCGCCGCTGCGGACGGGGCGTCAGCTGGTCGCCGTGGCCCTCACGCGAGGCTGCGGCCGGCCGGAACGCCTCACCTCGGCCGGCCGCCCAGGCGAGGCGACTCCCGGATCGTCCTGAAGCTCTTGGGCGATCTCACGCGCCCAGGCCCGCACCCGGGCCACGTCGACCGGCGCCAGCTCTGCAACCGGATCGACGCCTGCCTCGGGGACCGGCGTCCCGAACTCCGCGCAGCCCCGGGCACCCACGGAACGCGCGACCTCCGCCACGCTGCAGTCCCAGCTGGCCGCGGGTTCGGCGTCGTTCGCTGCCCGCCCGCGCCCGATCGGGCCTGCGCAGAAGAGCCACACGGCCCGCGTCTTCAGGATCGCCCCATGGCGGACCAGGAACCCACCACCGTCCGACCCCCGGTGGGGAAGGAACACACCGCTGCCAAGAACCACGGCGTTGTACGGGGTCACGTCCGCGATATCGCCCGCCGGGCTGTTGTCGACCTCCAGGCCGGCATCCCTGAGCACGCCCGCGATCGCTTCCGCGATCCCTGCGGTGGATCCGGAACGGCTGGCGAAAGCGACGAGCACGCGGATGGCGCTCACGGAGGTCTCCCGATGACGTTGCGCGGATCGTCGTCCCCGGGATCGGCGCTGATGAGGGCCGTCGGGCCCCAGATGCAGGGCCTGGCCCGTGTCGGGACCCGTGCGTCTCGGCACGGGTCATCCGTCCCGCTCGGGTGATGTCAGCTCCGGATCGAGAGCCGGTACCCGTCGGGATCGCTCGGCTGGCCGGCCCGGGCGCCCCACGACTTGACGCCCCTCGCCACGTGGCTGAGCTCGGTCATCGGCCGGCCGGACCGAGGACGCGCCCCGGGTTGAGGAGATCCTGCGGATCAAGCGCCCGCTTGATGGAGCGCATCACCTCGACAGCCGCCTCACCGCGCTGCCGGACGAGCCAGTCACGGCGCGCGGCCCCGATCCCGTGCTCGCCGGTCACCGTACCGCCCAGCGCCAGCGCCGCCTCGTAGAGCTCCGTGCGCGCCGCCTCCAGCCGCGCGATCGAGGCACCCTCGTCCGCGACGCGGTCCAGCACGAAGGTCGGGTGCAGGTTCCCGTCGCCGACGTGGCCAAAGGTGCAGATCGACAGGCCGCTGCGTTCCGCGATCCCCTCGATCGCGCGCAGCATCTCGGGGATGCTGCTGCGCGGTACCCCGACATCCTCCATCCGGGCGATGCCGAGCTGCTCAAGGGCCCTGTACGCCATGCGCCGGCCCTGCCGCAGCCATTCGGCCTCCTGCTCGTCCTCAGCGCGGACCACCAGCGTGGCCCCCGCGCTCTCGCAGACCGGGATTGCCAGGTCCATCTCCGCGGCCGCGGCTACCCCCGGCAGGTCCGACTCCACGAGCAGCATCGCGGCGGCATCGCGGTCCAGACCCAGGCGGTGAACGTCGTCCACGGCGCGAATCGTCGCCCGGTCCATCAGCTCCAGCGTCACCGGCACAAGGCCCGCGGCCGAGAGGCCGGCGACGGCGGCACCGGCCGCCTCGAGCGTGGGGAAGAACGCCAGCAGCGTGGCTCGCGGGGGCGGGGCAACCCTGAGCCGCAGCGTGGCCTCCGTCATCAGGCCGAGCGTCCCCTGGCTGCCGACGAGCAGCGGCATGAGCCCGTAGCCGGCCACGTCCTTGATGTTCTTGCCGCCGAGCCGGAGCACCGTGCCGTCCGCCATGACGACCTCCAGGCCCAGGACGGCGTCGCGCGTCACGCCGTATTTCACGCAGCACAGGCCGCCTGCGTTCGTCCCGAGGTTGCCGCCGATCGAGCACGTCTCGTACGAGGCAGGATCCGGAGCGTAGAACAGGCCACGCTCCGCGACGGCCGCCTTGAGGTCCGCGTTGAGCACGCCGGGCTGGGTCGTGACGGTGAGGTTGCCGGAGTCGATCTCGAGAACGCGGTTCATGCGCGTGAACGCGATCGTGAGCGCACCCTCGATCCCTGCCGCGCCGCCGGAGAGCCCGGTTCCCGCGCCCCGCGGCACGATCGGCACATCGTGCTCGCCGCAGAGCCGGACGAGCTCCGCCACCTGCGCCGTCTCTCGTGGGAGCGCAACGGCCAGCGGCAGGCCCGCGGGCAGATACGCCGTCTCGTCGCGCCGGTACGACTCGCGGTCGATCGGTTCGGTCAGCAGGCGCAGGTCCGGCAGCCGCGTCTCGATCGCCCGGAGGAGCGCGGGGCCGTCGCCGCGAGGGGCGGTCCCGGCAGGGAGGGAGGGGTCCGTGGCCATGCCGGAAGTATCGCCCGGGCGGAGCGTCCCGCGAGCGTCCCGCGGGCGGCACGCGGGGTCGCCGCGCCAACGCCGCTGGACCACACCCTCGCAGGCGCCGCCCGGCATCTGCGTCCGCGGGGTACCTCGAGATCGTTCCAGGCAACCGGAACGACGCGTGCGCGATGCCAAGCCGCGTTTCTGCCGGGCCCGTATCGTGATGGCCATGCATGTCCGTCTCGCGAGCCCGGACGACGGTCCCGCCTGCGCCGACGTCTACGCCCCGTACGTCACCGGTACGGCAATCTCGTTCGAGCTGGCGCCGCCGGACGGGGCGGAGATCGCGGACCGGATCACGCGGACGATCTCGCGGACGCCGTGGGTCGTGGTCGAGGTGGACGGCGTGGTGCGCGCGTACGCCTATGCGGGCCGGTTCCGGGAGCGGCCCGCCTACGACTGGACGGCCGAGACGACGGTGTACGTCGACCGGGCGTTCCAGGGACTCGGGCTCGGCCGCGCGGCGATGCGCGCCGTCCTGGCGATCCTGCGGCTCCAGGGGTTCCACACGGCGATTGCCGGCGTCACGCCGCCCAACCCGGGTTCCGTGGGCCTCCACCTCCGGCTGGGGTTCGAACGGATCGGGCTGTTCGAGGAGGTCGGCTGGAAGGACGGCGCCTGGCACGGGGTGGAGTTCTTCCGGCTCGAACTGTCACCGCCGGAGCCGGCTCCCCTCCCGGTCCGGCCGCTGCTCGAGCTAGCGGGCTCCGACGAGCTGCGGCGCGTCCTGGCCGACGCGACGGCCTGAGCGGCGCGGGATCAGCGCTCGCTTGGCCGCCGGCCAACGACCCACCATGCGGCGGGGAACACCACCGCGGCGACGGCCAGCTTGGCGATGTCCGGCAGGACGAACGGGACGAGTCCGGTGGCGAACGCCTCGCCGGCGGACAGGCCCATTGTGACGGCCAGCCACGGCACGCCCACGAGGTAGATCATCGCCGTGCCGAGCAACGTGGCACCGAACGCACCGCCGATCCGGCGATCCCAGCCGAGCTCCGCCAGGCGTCCGACGAGCGC
>DATCGK010000290.1:0-4681 GCA_036508975.1 Candidatus Limnocylindrales bacterium | reverse complement strand
GAATACCGCCTTGTGGGGGTCGATGATGGCATCGACCTTCACGGGGAGACCGGCGCCCGCCTATCCGGCAGATGACCGTTGAACCTGGTGCCCGGCCCCGACCTCTGGCCGTGAACGGTGATCGGGAGGATCTCGCCGGTTGTTCGCGCCAGGCCCTTGTCGATTGCGTCGTACATCCCGCGATGGCCCTAACTCACATACGACAGCTGGCCAGGGTCCGCTCGAGGAAGCGCGCCTGGTTGACGTCGGCGAGACGACGCAGACGAGCAGCGGCTTGAGCAGGCGACAGATCCGTCGCGGTGTTATCGCTCATCCCGTTGGTGCCGTGCCGGCGAGCGGTGCCACGCGGTGCCGGTCCCGCCAGTCCGCGATGATCTCGCGGTACCAGTCGATCGTCGTGTCGAGCTGACGATCCAGGTCGAATCGCTGTGCGGCATCGGCGGCGGCGTTCGCTGACAACGTCGCCCGCAGGTCGTCGTCCCGGAGGATCGCGGCCGCAGCTGCCCCCATGTCGTCCGCATTCGCAGGCGCCACGAGCACGCCCGTCGCCCGATCCCTTTCGTACCCCCGGCCGGACCAGGCCCCCGGCGCACTCGCGAGGTTCCTGACCTCCTCGGGGATCCCACCTACAGCTGTCGCAACGACCGGGAGACCGGTGGCGAGCGCTTCGAGGATGGTGGTCGGCAGGTTCTCTGCCCTGGCCGCATGCAGGTAGACGTCGGCGGCCTGGAAGTAGGCGGCCACTTCCAGGATGTCCGTGCGGTACGGCACGAAACGGAGCTCGCCGTTCTCAATCGGCAGCGACGGCCCGTCGTCGCCGAGCGCGAGACAAAGGACTGTCCTGGTCGGTACCTCGGCTGCCGCGCGGGCAGCAGCCCTGGACACGGTCGCCCAATCCTTGTACGGGCTGCGCTGCGCCTTGTTGGCGGCGAACAGCAGGATGAACGGCTCGACGGGGAGGCCGAGCCGGGCCCTGGCCTCCGTCCTGTCGCCCGGCCGGAAGATCGATCGATCGACGCCGTTCGGGATCATCCGCCACCCGGCCGCACCCCCGGCGAGGATGGATGCCTGCGCGCGGTCCATCAGCCACTGCGACGGCGTGGACACGTACAGACGGCTCCCGGTGTAGATGGCCCGCTTCGCGCGCCAGTTCGCCCGCGTCCCGTCGCGCGGGATGGCCGGGTAGAGGGTCAGGTCCGGGCACAACCCGCAGCCGGTCCGCCAGCGCTCGCAGGAGATGCCATAGCCGCAGTGTCCGGTGAACGTCCACTCGTCGTGCAGGGTCATCGCCAGCGGCAGCCGGTGGCTCATCGGGGCCAGCTGTCGCAGGTCGAAGTAGCCGCCATGGAGGTTGTGACAGTGGACAACATCGGGCGGCTCCGGCGGCAGGTCGGGGATGGCTGCCGTGCCCGGGAAGTCGAAGAGCTCGCGACCGCGGTATCGGTCAAGGGAGCGCCTTGGGGCGGCTGCCATCCGCAGCGTTCGCTGGAGGGCATGTGTCGCGGCGTTGCCGCTCTCGCGGGGGCCCAGGGCCCGCGCGACCCGCCGCAGCCCGCGGCTGGCGAGGCCAGCCGACCTCGGGTCGGGCGGCGGGATCGTCAAGACCAGGGGATCTGTGCCGTCGTTCCTCGCCGTGGCCATCCACGAGCGCTGTCCGCGTCGCAGCATGCCCTGGTGCAACGACGATGCGATCCGCTCCGCACCCCCTCCCTGGGCAACCTTGGTTACCTGGATCACGCGCAGCGGCGCCGTGCTCATGTGCCCCGCCGCGCAAGGAGGCGCAGTCCCGAGCGGGCGCGGCGCTTGACCCCCCGGCCGACGCGACGAGCCCCGCGCTTCGCGCGCTTCTGGGCACTGCGCGCTCGCCGGTCCCAGGGATCGAGCGAACGAAGCATGAACCGACCCACCGCATACCACCGCGAGTCGAGCAGGCGCTCGATGTCGGCGGTCGGGCGCAGCTGGCCCGCGTCCCCGCCGGCACGGAGATCATCCATCATCGCGATGACCTGCGCGGGTCGCGGTCCCCGGTAGCGCTCCAGCCAGCTCGGATGGGCGAAGACGTTGTGGACCCGAAACGGACGGTGCAGCGACAGGTAGGCCTCGTTCGCCCACTCGACGGCCCCGGTTCGACGAGCCCAGTCGGCGGTGGCGTAGTAGTCGCACTTCTCGATCACCTGCTTGGGCAGGAGCAGCGAGTAGTGGTACAGCCTGATCCCCATCGCCGCGGTCGTCGCCGCGTCCAGCCAGCGCCCCGTCCTGAGGTCGCGCCCCGTCTCGTCGAGGACCGTCGGCGGCCGATGGGTGCGGTAGTCGAAGCCCGGTCGCCACTTGAACAAGCGGTGGTAGTCGGCGGCACCCCGGCGCAGGTACCAGCCGTCGGCGACGTAGTCCAAGCCACCCCAGAACGTGATCTGCCGGAAGGTCATCGCGTCGATGACGGGGTCCGCGGTAAGCATGGCCAGCACGCGCTCCATGTCCTCCGCGAGGTAGAACTCGTCGATGTCCACCTGCCACAGGTAGTCACCCGTGGCGCGGTGCGCATACGCCCGGCTCTGCTCGTCCTTCTCGCCGGGCCAGAAGCCATCCGGGTGCCCGTCGTGCTCGGCCGTGACAACCGTGACCTTGCCGTCGGGGTCCTCCTCCGCCTGGAACTGCCGGAGCGCGTCCAGCGTGCCGTCACGGGAGTGCCCGTCGGATGTCGCGATGTTCCGGGCGCCCGGTGCCGCTCCCTCCACCACGATGATCTCGTGCGCGTACGGGTAGAGCGATCGGAGCGTGTACTTCGTGAACGGCTCGCCGTTGAGCACGATGACCCCGAAGGTCACCCGGGGATGAGTCGGAGCGGGACTCGTCATCGACGCGCGGCTGCCCAGTCGACGAGGGCATCTCTTCGCAGGAACGTCAGGTTCCAATGGTCGACGGCCACCAGGTCGTACCCGGCCGCCCGGATCCGGCGCACCGTCTTCCACATCGTCCGCGGCTTCACCGGCTGATCGATCTCCGTGCACAGGACGGCCGGCCGAATGGCGGCATCGAGCATCGACCTGATCACCCGGTGCTCGGCACCTTCGATGTCGAGCTTGAGCAGGTCGATCCTGTCGTGCCCTATCTCGCGCATGAGGTTCGCGACGCTCCGGCACGGGGCCTCGAAGTACTCCTCGGTCCGCTGCAGGTTCACGACCGAGTGCGACACGTGGGCGGGATTCCGGGGCGCGAAGAACCGCAGCGTGGTGTCCTCTGACCAGAGGCCGACGGGGTGGAAACGGAAGCGCGGTTCCGTCGCTGCCTGAGCGCCGGCGAACGCGATCGCGCGCGGCGTCGGGTCGAAGGCGTGGACCGCGCAGCCGAAGCGCTCGATGAGGCCCAGATCGAAGGTGACGTCCTCGCCGACGCCGCCGCAGTAGCACACCCAGTCCTCGGTGACGACCGCCGTGGGGACGATCCAGCCCCCGTAGTCGCTGCCGATCTTCTCGAGTCCCAGCCAAGCGGGCGGCGCCGGATGGCGGAGCGCGATCCGTCGCGTTGCCTTGAGCACCGAGCGGCCGAGCCGGCGTCGGACCTTCCGCAGGCGCCGCTTGATCATCGGCCAGCCACAGTGCCCACCAGGAGCCCGTGCTCGATCAGCCTGATGCCGCGGAGGTGGAAATCGGGGCGTTCGGGCTTCCGGCTCATCGGACGGCTCTTGGGCGGACACGACCGGGCATGGTCCGGCGACAGCAGCCAGGCTGACGGGGGCCGTGCCGGCTGTTATCCGCGTCCCAATCCCCGGCACCCCTGCAGCGCTGCCCGCTCGTCATTCCCTCACGCAAGACCAGCACGCCTCCGGCTCGTCGATCGACCTCGAATCCAATGCGCGAAGCGCGCCTATCGTCGGCGCGATTGTGACACCAGTGCCGGTGTTGCGGGTGATTCCGGCACCGTCGGGCGCCGCCGCCGTCCGGGATGGAGCCCGCCATCGTGATCGACCACGGTCGGTACGGGCGCGTCCTTCGTCGCCGCCAAGGTACGATCGGGATGCAACGTCGGGCCTGGAGGAGACGGACGGTATGTCCCCGTATCGTGGAAGTCGCCCTCAGCGCTCGGGCTCTCGGTGACCCTCGAGGTGCCGACGGTCCGTCCGCCGCGGATCTCGGTCATCATCGCCGTCCGGAATGGGACGAAGACCATCCAGCGGGCGCTCGACAGCGTCTTCGAGCAGACGTACGACGACATCGGGGTCGTCGTCATGGACGGGGCCTCGACGGACGGCACACAGGCGATCCTCGAGCGCAACACGGCGCGGATCGCATTCTGGAGATCGGAGCCGGACGGGGGCATCTACCAGGCGTGGAACAAGGCCCTGGACCACGTCACCGGCGACTGGATCTGCTTCCTCGGTGCCGACGATCGGTATCACGCATCGGGCGCCATGGCTGCGATCGCGGAGGCGCTTGTCGCCGACCAGCTGCAGCACCGGGTCGCCTACGGATCCGTGCACGTGATCCGCCCCGACGGTTCGGTCGATCGCGTGGCCGGCTTTCCTTGGGACGACGCCCGGCGACGCGGCTTCCTGAAGGGCCGGATGATTCCGCATCAGGCCGCCTTCCACCACCGTTCGCTATTCGAGCGGCACGGCCGGTTCGACGAGCGCTTCCGGATCGCGGGTGACTTCGAACTTCTCCTCCGCGAACTCGTCGACCAC
>DATCGK010000289.1:0-3137 GCA_036508975.1 Candidatus Limnocylindrales bacterium | reverse complement strand
GTCAGGGCCGCGGCCAGGGGCGAGTAGAGGTAGTCCGGGACGGAACCGAAGGTGCCGTTCAGGAGTGCAACGGCCGCAGCAAGGTTCCGATGCGCGTCCACGGCCCAGACGTTCTGCGCCGCCCGCGCGAGAGCGAAGCCGCCGACAAGGGCCGTGAGGAACGCCAGCCCCACCAGGGCGGGGCGACGGGCGATATCCCAGCGCCCGAGATGGACAGTCACGCACGTTCTCCCGGCGTCGGCGCATCCGGCACGTCCCGGCCACGCAGCCGGATCGCCGCGAGCAGGATCACCCACGAGTTCACCCAAACGATGGGCAGCGCCAGCCAGACGGCGACCGGGACCAGCCAGCGCCGGCCGGTGGCGGCCCCGAAGGCGACCAGGACGGCGGCGATCACCGTGCGCGGGACCAGGAGCTGGCTCCGTCCGGGCGACGCGAGGAGGAACGCGAACCAGTCGGACCAGGCCGACGGTGCGAGGGCGAAGGAGACCGCCACGACCGCGGCAGTGCCGCCGAGGGCCGGGGCGACCGCCCGCCACTCGCGCCGGACCGCGAACCACAGGACGCCGACGCCCGGCGTGACCTTCGTGAGGATCGGGAACGACCAGGTCGCGGGCGCCCGGAACCCCAGGACGATCGCCGCAGCGATCAGGAAGTGCGCGTTGCCGACGAGCAGCTCATAGGTGATCGGCAGGATGAGCATGAGGCCGGCCCACGGCCACGGGCGGATCAACCAGGCGCACACGACGATGAGGAGCGCAGTCCACAGGGCGTCGAACACCGGGAACGGCAGGAGCGAAAACGGGGCCATCAGCTGCGCGAACGCCGGCGAGTACAGGTACGTGGAGACGTCCCCGACGCCCGAGCCCACGTATGGGTGCGCGAGGTCCACCTGCCAGTAGGCCCGGGCGTCGACGCCGATGAACGTCCAGGGCTGGATTCCCTGGACGAAGAAGTAGTACGCGGCACGGCCGAGGCCCACGACGATCAGCCCGTCCCGCACCGGCCGGGCGAAGCGCGCAAGCACGAGCCCCGCGCGGTCCAGCGCGCGGTCAATCGCACGAAGGGCGCCCGTCATCGCGCTGCCGCACCTCGTCACCCGGGACTTCCGGGCCCGCCGGGAGTGTACGGTTGCGCCACGCCAACGGAACTGGGACGGAGGTACTGTCGGCCCCATGTCTGCGCGCATGCGCCTCGGGTGGTTCGCCGCGGTCGTCTTCGTGGCGATCTTCGGCGTCGGCGAGCTGGCGCGCTGGATCGGGGAATCCCTCCAGGGTCCCAGCTGGTGGGCGATCGACCTGCAACTGGTGCTGGATGCCGGCACCCGCCTCGGGTCCGGCCAGCCGCTGTACGCGGACCCGAAGTTCCTCTACCCGCCGCTCGCTGCGGTCGTCGGCCGGCCCCTGGCGCTCGTCGACTCGTTCGCGATCAGCCTGCTGTATGCCGCCCTCAAGGTCGTGCTGGCCGTCATCGCGGTGCGCGCGCTGACACCCGGGTGGCGACCGCTGGACCGGCTCCTTGCGGTCGTCGGGCTCGTCTGCTCGCTCCCGTTCCTGCACGACGTCATGCTCGGCAACGCCAACGTCCTGCTCGTGGGAGCGATGGCGGTCGCGGTCTTCGGACGGCCCACGCCGCGAAGCGGGGTGTTGCTGGGACTCGCCGCCGCGGTCTTCGCCAAGCCGTTCCTCGTGCCGGTCCTCCTGTGGCTCCTCGTGTTTCGCCGGCCGGTGTTCGCGGGCACGGTGGCGGCCGGGCTCGCGGCGACGGGGGCCGGCGTGCTCCTTGCCGGCCCGTCCGCCTACGTCGCATGGGCGTCGGCGCTCGCGGCCGGAAGTCAGTACGCAGAGCCGTTCGCGGGGAACCACGGGGTGTCGGCGCTGGCGCCGGAACTCTGGGCGCCGGTCGCGACCGCGACGGCCGTGGCGCTCCTCCTCGTCCTGGCGCGGCGGGGACCGCGGGTCGCGCTAGCCTGGGCGGCCACAGCGGGCATCCTGCTGGCGCCGTACGTCGGCACGTACGGCGCGCTGCCCATCGCCGTCGCGCTCCCGGCGATCGGCCCGCTCGCCCCGGCGCTGGCCCTCGTGATCGTGGCCATCTCGCCGATCGCGACCACGCACCCCCTGCCGTTCTATGCCGCCGGGATCATGCTCGCCTCACTCGCACTCCGGGACGGACGAGCGGCCGGCGAGAGTATGGGCCTGCCGCCTGCGGCCTCCCCGGGCGCTGCGACCGGGTAGCCCATCCGTACGGGTCCTGGCGCGGGCCGGGCGGTGCTACCGTGCACCACCGTGCGGAACAGTCTGCGGACCCCGGCCCTGCTCTTCCTCTTCGCGCTCGGGGTGCGGCTGGTGCTCCTTGCCGGCTTCGCCGATCCCGCCTACCCCGATTCCTTCTATTACGTGGACGTGGCCCGGAGCCTGGCAGCGGGCCACGGCTTCTCCGTGGACTTCGTCTGGATCTTCGCGGAGGTCGGCGGGACGCTCCCGGCGAACCCGGTCCTCCCGATCGCCAGCAACGGCCACTGGATGCCGCTGGCGGCGCTGGTGCAGGTGCCCTTCATCTGGCTGCTGGGTCCCACGGCGTTCGCCTCCGCCCTGCCGTTCGCCATCTGCGGCGCGCTCGCGGCCCCGATCGCCCGCGGCATCGCCCTCGAGGCGGGGGCCTCGCGGCGCATCGCGCTGGGGGCCGGGATCCTCGCGGCCGTTCCCGCCCTGGCAATGCCGTTCATGGCCCAGCCGGACAACTTCGGGCTCTACGAACCGCTGGTCGCGGCCGCGCTCTGGATGGCCGCCCGCGGGCTGAAGGGCCACGCGCGCTCGTACGCGCTGGCGGGGCTGCTCGTGGGCGTCGCGACCCTGGCCCGCAACGATGGCGTGCTGGTGGGCGCCGCGGTGGGCCTCGCGTTCGTGTGGGACCGCTGGCGCGCCTGGCGGAGCGGCGGCGCCCGACCTCCCGCGATCCCGGCCTGGGCGGCCGTGGCCTGCGCCGGGCTGTTCGTCCTGGTCGTGGCGCCGTGGCTGGCTCGCCAGCTGGCGGTCTTCGGCACGTTCAGCCCGTCCACCGCGTCCGGCAAGGTCCTGTTCATCCGGGACATCGGCGAGTGGAACAGCATCACGACGCCGGCGACGCTCCAGCAC
>DATCGK010000288.1:0-8182 GCA_036508975.1 Candidatus Limnocylindrales bacterium | reverse complement strand
GGACTTCCCCGATCCGGAGGACCTCGCGGACGAGGTGCGGATCACGATCCTGCACGAGCTCGCCCACCACCTGGGCATCGACGACGAGGACCGCCTGGCCGAGCTCGGGATCGACTGACCGGCCGGAGGATCGACCGACCGGCCCTCGATCGACCGGCCATAGGATCGACTGACCGGGGACTCAGGCCGGCTGGGAGAGCACCCCGCAGACCAGCGCGAGCAGCGCCAAGGCCGCCGCGAGCGCGAGGCCCGGCGTGATCCACGGGTCCCACAAGTGCCGGACGCGGACGGGATCCTGCCGGCCCGCCTCCAGGCCCCACGTGTAGTGGGTCAACGCGATGAACGCGAACACGGGCGGGGCCGCGGCGATCACCTCGACCAGGAACACCAGGGTCCCGATCGCGAACACGAAGGCGGCCGTGATGGGCACGACCAGCGGCGTCGGGAAGCTCCCGGCGAGCCCCGTTCCCACGATGAGGCGTGCGACGGCATCGAGACCCGCCGACAGGCCGAACATGACGACCAACTGCGAGATGAGGCCAAACAGCGTCACGACGACGGCCAGCCGCTTGCGCGAGCGGGCGAGGCCGAACGAGCGGCGGATCGACTCGAACACCCCGGTCCCGCCCAGCACGATCGCAGCCGGGACGTAGACGACCGGCGTGCCGAGCAGGAGGCCGAGCAGGAGCTGCACGCCGTAGCTGATCGGCTCGACCGGGCCCATGACCGCGAACACCACCACGGAGGCGACCGTCGTGATGAGGCCCGTGATGAACCCGATCAGCAGCTGCGCGCCCAGCACGGGCCAGAACCGCTTCCGGGCGAGCGAGATCGACTCGACCAGGCGAAGAGGCCGGCCCTCCGCGCGGGCGCCGATGACCGCGGTGGCGAGGGCCCGGGCCTCGACCGTCGCGGCGACGTAGCCGAGCATCCCCGGAACCCCGGCGAGGATCAGCCAGCCCAGCCAGGCCAGGTTCCCGATGCTCGTGCCGTATCCGGAGCCGTACCCGTACGAGGGACCGAAGAGGTCCTCGCCCTGGATGACGAACACGAGCACCGACAGGACGACCAGCGGCGCAAGGGTGACCAGCATCATGAAGCCGATGTAGAAGGACGGCCCGCGGAGCCCGCTATCCGGGCGCGTCAGCAGGTCAAGTGCCTCCCTGACGAGCCCGCGCGTGTCCAGTGGGATCGCCAGGGCCGCCTCGGTCGGTGCGGGCGGAACCTGGACGGGCTGCACGGGAAACGCCGGCAGCCAGCCGAGCGGCGACGGGTCGCCGAAAGCCGGCGGTGGAGGGGGCGGGAGCTGCGGCGGCGGGGGCAGCAGCTGGGGCGGCGGCGGGAGCATCGGCCCGGTCAAGCTTCCGTCAACGACGGGTCCCCCAGAATCGGTCATGGACGCCGGAGGGGCAGCGGCGCGGCCGCGGCGAGGAGGTCACCGAGCTTCTCCACCGCCACGTTGCCGCCGGAGAGGATGACGCAGACGCGATCGTTCTCGCGGAGTGGGATCGTCCCCGCCAGCACGGCGGCGAGCGCGGCGGCCCCCGCGGGCTCCAGCACCTGCTTCAGCCGTTCGATCGAGAAGCGAAGCCCGGCGAGGATCGTCGCGTCATCGATCAGGACGACATCCTCGATGTACCGGATCGCGATCTCCGTGGCCAGGCGACCGGCAATGGGCGCCCCGAGGCCGTCCGCGACACTGACCGGGCTGACCGGCACGGGCCTGCCGGCCGCGACGGCCTGCCGCAAGGCATCCGACCCGATGGGCTCCACGCCGTAGACACGCACCCCGGGCCGGGTCTCCCTGAGGGCCACGGTGACCCCGCCCAGCAGCCCGCCTCCCCCGACGCCCATCACGACGACATCGACGTCCGGGAGGTCCTCGAGGATCTCGAGGCCGCAGGAGCCGTTGCCGAGCAGGACCTCGGGATCGTCGTACGGGTGAACGAGGGTGAGTCCGCGCTCCTGGCGGATCTTCTCGAGGTGCACCAGTGACTCACCCACGTGCTTGCCGTGGAGGACCACCTCGGCCCCGTAGTCGAGGCAGGCCGCCACCTTGGAGGCGACCGCACCCTCCGGCATGACGACCGTCACCGGCACGCCCGCCTCTCGTCCCGCCCAGGCGTAGGCCTGGCCGGCGTTCCCGGCGGAGATCGTGATCGCGCCACGCTGGCGCTCCTCCGGTCCCAGGGACGAGATCCGCGCGAGAGCGGCCCGCGGCTTGAACGAGCCGGTCTTCTGGAGATGCTCGGCCTTGAGGTACAGGCGCCCGTCCGCCAGGCGTGCACCGGCCGCGGTCCCCGCCACCCGGGCGGCCGTCTCCGACGAAAGCATCGGCGTGTGATGAATGCGGCCGGCCAGCGTCGTCCGCGTAGCTCGGATGCCGGCCAGGGTCACGGGGGTGTCGCTCACGGCACGAGTATGCGGTCGAGCGCGCCCGCCCGCGACCCTGTGCGCGGCGGCCGCCCTCGCCGTCCACCGCCACTCCTCGTCGGCCACCGCTGTCGTCGGCCACCGCTTGCGTTTTTGCGCAATCAGTGAGACACTCCGTCTGTGATCGACATCAACGTGACCACCGAGGACATCCGCCAGCGCTCCGCCGCCGTCGCACGCGCACTCGGAGACCCCAAGCGCCTGTGCGTCCTGGAGTCGCTCGCCGCGGGCGAGGTCTCCGTGGGCGACCTGGCCAACCGGGTGGCCTGCCAGGTGCCGAACATGAGCCAGCACCTGTCGGTCCTGCGCTCCGCCGGCCTCGTCACGGCTCGCCGGGACGGGAACACGGTCTACTACCGCCTCGCCGACCCTCGGGTCCTCGAGGCCTGCAAGCTACTTCAGTCCATCGCCCGCTGAGCGGGCCGTCAGGTCCCGCCGTCCGGGCGGGAGAAAGGATTCGCCTCGTGGCGGAGATCAAGCATGCAACCGACGAGACGTTCGAGGCGCTCGTGATCCACAACGACAAGCCCGTCATCGTCGACTTCTGGGCCGCCTGGTGCGGGCCCTGCAAGATGGTCGCGCCCGAGATGGAGAAGCTCGCCGCCAAGTACGACGGCGTCGTGGACATCGTCAAGGTGGACGTGGACGCGAACCCAGGCCTCTCGCAGGCGTTCGGGATCATGAGCATCCCGATGATCGCGTTCTTCAAGCCCGGCGCGCAGCCGCAGGGCCTCCCGGGCTACCGCTCCGCGGAACAGCTCGAGCAGATCTTCGGGCTGGCGACGCTGGCTGCCCCGACGGCCCCGACAGCCTGACCCGTCATCCGGGCCGCCCGGTCGCGCCTCCAGTAACATCGCGACCCCGGTCACAGACCGGGGTCGTTCGATTCGGGCGGGTCAGACCCAACCGGGCACGGTGGGACGGGCGAGCCGGCCTCAGCCCCCCGACGCGCGCCGGTGGGCCAGGCGAACCCAGGCGTCCGCGCGATCGAGCGCGAACCGATCGATCCCGTCCGGCGTGAAGGCGATCCACCCCTTGCCACGGGAGGACACCAGGGTGCCGGGCGTGCGCAGCGCCGCCGCAGCGATGGCGGGATCGAGTGCCACCTCGAGCAGGTCCGGCATCAGCACCGCGAACACGCGGCCTCCGGTGACGTAGGTGACGGACTCGCCGTCCCGCTGCCGGGTCACGCCGTCCAGCTCCTCGATCACGGCTTCCACGCGCTCGTCAAGCGTCTCGTCGGCCTCCTCGTCGGCCGCGGCGGCCCCTTCCGCCGCCTCGGCGGCATCGAGCGGCGCATCCTCGTCCAGCTCATCCTCGTCCATGTCCGGCAGGTGGCCGTTCCCTTCCGATCCGCTCACGCAACGGCCTCCATGATTGCCCGGAGCTCCTTCAGGTGCTCCTCGTAGTGCTCGGTGGTCTCCCCGAATGTACTCCACACTATGTGTGTCGGTGCTACGCTCCGCGGCATGCGCATCAGGGGCTACGTCCGCCTTTCAGACCTACGTTTTGCCGCCGATCTTACGCCCGAGGAGCGAGAAGAAGCCGAGACCGGCCTGGACCGCCAGGCCGAGGACATCCGCCAATACGCGCGCACCGGAGGACATACGGTCGAGCGGATCGTGGAGGAGGCTGGCAGCGCCTTAAGCTCGCGCGTCCGCCCGCGCTTCGAGGAGGAGCTCGAGGCCCTGAAGGACGACGGCGCGGATGTGCTGTTCCTCGGTTGGAAGCTCGACCGGATGCTCCGCAAGCCGGGTGACCTCGACCGCATGCTCGACGCGGCAAAGGAGGGCGGAGCGCGCGTCGCCTCGGTCCGCGAAGGCTTCCTCGACGACCCCCTCAATCCCCTTGCCGGCTTCCTCGCACTCGTCGCCAAGATGGAGTCCGCCAACACGTCGGTCCGCGTCGCGCGGATGCATGAAAGCCGTGCCGCGGCAGCGAAGGGCCACGTCGGGGGCCGGCGGCCCTACGGGCACAGCGCAGACAGGAGCGAGCTCGTCGAGCAGGAAGCCGCGGTGGTACGTGACATCGCGGGCCGGTTCCTCGACGGTGAGAACCTCGTGGCGATCACGCGCCGGCTCAATGACGAGGGCATCCCTACGGCTGCGGACAACCCGTGGCGGGTCCACTCGGTCAGGGCCCTGCTCGGCCAGGCGCGCCTGTGCGGCGGGCGCGACTACCGGGGCCAGGTCATCTTCCCCGATCCGGCGAAGGAGGGCGAGCCACCGATCCCATCGATCATCAGTCGCGAGGACTTCGACCAGGTACAGGTCATCCTCAACGGGCGCAAGCGTGGCAAGGGCAGGGCGCCGAAGAAGCTCCTGTCGGGCATCCTGCGCTGCGGCCTGTGCGGGACCCGCCTGTCGTCCAAACCCAACCGCGGCGTGGCTGCCTACTGGTGCCCCAAGCCGCCAGTGGGCCGCGGCTGCGGGCGGATCGTCGTGGATGGCCGCAAGATCAACGCTCTCGTCCAGCGCGTCATCATCGCGCGACTCGACAGCCCGAACTTCGCACGCCTGCTCGCGGAGGGTGGGCGCGGGACCGCCCAGCACCGCCGGGATGTGTCCGAGCTCGAGGAGGCCAGGGTCCGGCTTGACCGGCTCGACGTGGGCTGGCACACGGGCGGCCTGCGGATCTCGCTGGCGGCCTACGAGGAGTCGCGGCGCGTCCTCGAGGAGCAGATCGAGCGGCTCGAGGGTCGCGTGCTCCGGGACACGACTGGACCGGTGGTCGCCAGGCTCGCGGGCAAGGCTCGGAAGCAGTGGCCGACGCTCACCGACGATCAGCGACGGGCGGTCATCGAGGCCGTGTGCGAGTCGATCAAGGTCAACCCCGCGCCGCCCATGAATCAGGCGGCGACCCGGGGCAACCCCTTCGTGCCCGAGCGCGTCGCCTTCGCGTTCCGCTCGTAGGCCTGCCCGAAGATTCGCGCGACCCGGCGCAGGGTCAGCTCGTCCTCGACGGTCGCGGGGACGCCGGAGGCTGCGGTGTCGCGCGCCACGATCGCGTCAATGGTCGCCTGGGGGAACAGCGTGAAGATGTCGTCGTCGTCCATTGCCGGACCCTTGGCGGCGCCGGAAATACGTCAAGATCCCTCGCGAAGATCGGCCGCGCGAACGCGCCCGGCATGGGCATCCGCCGGCTCACGAGCGGAGGCGGCGTGGTTCGGCGCGACCACTTCGCCCACCGGCGGCGCGCCGGCGGCCACGGGCTCGAGTCGGCAGTGGATCATCGACGCGGATGTGGCGCGCGAGCCGGAAGAGGCCGCCGAGCGACGGGCCGTGCCTTGGGCGCCACCGGCGCCCGTTCCCGTTTGCCGACTGCGTGACGCCCGGTTGCACTCACCGCGTGCATCCGGCGCACGTGTGCGACGTGTGCGGTCTTCCGTTCATGGAGCACCCGCCGCGCCTACTCAGCGACGGCGTGACCGTGGCGTATGGCGCTTGCTGTTCGATCCCGGTGCTGGACGGCACCGGGAGCCGAACAGCGTTGCAGCCCTTGACCAAGCAGGGGGTGCAGGCGAACGTGAGCCCGCAGGGGGGCGCCACCACCGGGCCGAGATGCGAGAAATGTGCGTTCGAGGCCTCGGACCTGACAAGTCTGCTCCAGCACCGCCGGGGACACCTGAGCCCGGAGGAGCGCGCGGCGCTGGCGACCGTAGCGGAGGAGGAACTGGACAATAGGGTCGCCCAGTTCGCGGCCCTCCTGCGCGAAACCGAAACCGGCCGGCGCGTCCCGGGGTCGGAGTCGGCCTGGAACCGTGCGACGCTCCGGTGCGGCTTCGGTTGGGACTTGGTCCCGGACTCCGGTTCGATATATGAGCCCCTTCCGGGTTACCACGACTCCGGGTGCGACTTCGTGGCCAAAAGCCAACGCGGACTGTCGCTCCACCATCGAAAGCATCGCCTGGACCGCACCCCGGCACCGGCAGGACCGGTCGCGCCGCCGGATCACCCGAGGGACTAGGACGAGGCCGCGTCGTCTTGTAGGCCTCGAGCGTGGATGGCTTGCGATGTGGCCTCGAAGATCAGAAGCCGCGGTCGCAGGGGTGGCGAGAGACGGTCTGGCCGCCGATGCCCTCATATTGTCTCCCTGCAAGTCGCCTGCGACAGTTCCCAGCCGTCGAGCCACAGGCCGCAGGCACATGGCGTCGGGATGGTGCCGCTCCTGTCGAGCGCCTCGGCGGTCGCGCAGGTGTCCCAGGCGTGGTTCCGCAAGAGCAGGACCGAGGCGGCATCCGGGCTCACCGTGGCGATGTACCGCAGGGCGGCCAGCGTGCGAGCGGCGAGAGCTGCGCGCTGCCGCTCTTCGTTGGTCCGCGTCTGCTTGCGCTCGGCCGCATCTAGGGCGTACTTCGCGTAGTCGTTGGCATAGATCCAGTCGTCGCGGCGGACGCGCACGGGTCCTGCGGCACCTACACGAGCGCGGACGGCCGCGGCAACACGCTTTTGTGCTGTTCAGTAGTGGGCTCGAGCCAGCCCAGCTCGTCGTGTGCGACTACCGTCCCGTGGAGGGCGACGCCTCGATCCGCCGCCCGGATGACCGGCCGCGGTTGCCGTGGACGAGGGCCGCGGGGCCCTCCGCGGCGAAGCGCGGCCGCAGCCGCCAGACCGAGCGCTCCGAGAGGCCCAGGATCGCCGCCGCCTCGTGCACCGTGAGCTCGTCGCACAGGACCTTGGTGAGGACCCACGCCCGTCGCTGGTCTGTCGTCGTCATCGTGATCGTCTCCCGCATCCGTGGAGACTGACAAAGTCACTGATCAGTTGGCACTGACAGATTCACGGACCAACGACAGGACGAGTACCACGGACTTGACCCGTTAGGTTCGGGGGACCAGACTGGACCCTCCGAACTCGCCAGAAGCAGGAGGTGCGAGATGGAGATCGTTCGGACGTGCACCAAGTGCGAGACCCAAGACACGAGCCACATGTGGCCGTCGCTGGACGAGGCCGCGGCTGCCGCGGGAGCCATCGGGTTCACGTGGGCCTGCCCGAGCTGCGCCGGGCCGGAGTTCGAGCTCGCCGAGCGCAGCCTCGACGACCCGGTGCCCGCCGGTGCGGTCAGCGGGTCGGAGCCCTCTGCGCCGACCGATCCGGGTGAGGCGCGCCGGACCCTCGGCCCCCCCGATCGCTGAACGCTCCAGAAGACCAGCTTCAACGGCGCGGAGTACTGGGCCAGGACCCGAAATCGGACTTCAACAAGATGGTCACCGCGCTCGGGCTGAACGTCAGCGACGTCAGTATGGCCGCCGCGGTCGACGCCGCCGTCCAGTTCGTCGCCACTCGATTTGTCGGCGCTGACAGCGGCGGGCCAGGTAAGGAGCCCGTCGGCTCCACGTCGTTGATATGGGATCGAGCGTCTGAATGGCGCGCCCGGCGAGTGCAAGCGAGACGATCGCGGCAACCAGCCGCAAAGGAGACGAGGGATGCCGCAATCCGCCTGGTCATCGGAGCGTGAGCGTCAATACGAGCACATCAAGGAGGGGCTTCTCGAGCGGGGAACGCAGGAGGACAAGGCCGAAGAGATCGCAGCTCGCACCGTGAACAAGGAGCGGGCCCGGTCCGGCGAGGCCAGGACAGCGAGTCGATCCTCGGTCGACGACATCTCTTCTAGCCGCCGCGGCGGCCTGAGATCGCATGAAGGACCGGGCGGCAGGACCTACGACCAGCTTTACAACGAGGCCCGCGAGAAAGGGATCGAAGGCCGCTCGTCGATGTCGAAGCCGCAGCTCCTGCGGGCCATCGAGGGC
>DATCGK010000287.1:0-18079 GCA_036508975.1 Candidatus Limnocylindrales bacterium | reverse complement strand
GCCCTGCCCGGCGGACTACTTGATGCCGCGTTCCGCGACGGCCGACGCCAGCGCCTGCGGCCCGGGACCGTCCTGTTCAGCGAAGGCGACGTCTCGAACCGGGTCGTGCTCCTCCTCTCGGGACGGGTGAAGGTCTCCTCGTTCTCCGAGGAAGTGCAGGAGACGGTGCTCGGTTTCCGCGGGGCCGGGGACGTGCTGGGAGAGCTGTCCGCCATCGACGGCGGGGAGCATTCCACGACCGTGTCCGTCGTGGAGTCGGGCGAGGCCATGGTCGTCCCGGCCGATCGCTTCCTCGCAGCCCTGGAGACCATGCCCGGCCTCGCGCTCGTGCTGCTGCGCTCGATCGTCGGGCGGCTGCGCGATGCCGACCGCAAGCGGGCGGAATTCACCGCGCTCGACGTGGTCGGGCGGGTGGCCCACCGGCTGGTGGACCTGGCGGACGACTACGGGGAGCCGGGCGAGGACGGGATCCGGATCAGCCTGCCGATCTCGCAGCGGGAGCTGGCCGGCTGGTCGGTTCGTCGCGCGAGGCCGTGAACAAGGCGCTCCAGCAGCTGCAGCGCCAGGGGTTCATCGCCGCCGAGCGGCGGCAGATCACCGTCCTCGACGTGGAGGGCCTGCGGGGGCGGGCGAGCTAGCGGCGATGACGACGTGCCCGTCTTGCCGCGGCGCGAACCCGGCCGGCGGTGCAAGTTCGTGCTCAGGCCTGGGTACCGGCTGACGTGACGCGAGCCTCGGGCTCAGGGCCTCAGGTGCGGCCGTTCAGGGCCCGACGCGCACCGCGACCACGCCATGCATCGTTCCCACCAGGACGAGGCCGTTCCAGAGGGTCGGCGAGGCGAAATGGGGGACCGTCCCGACCGCGATGTGCGCCCGGACCGCGCCGGAGGACGTGCTCAGGGCGTTGAGCTGGCCCGAATTGAGCGCGAGGCTCCACACGGTGCCGTTGCCGACGACGGGTGGACCGTTCGCGCCCGAGCTCGTGTGCCAGCCGAGCGAGATTGATCCGTTGGCCCTGATCGAGACCCGCTTGATGCCGGTCGTGCACGGGATGAACAGGACGGCGCCGATCTGGGCCGCGCCCCCGAACGTCTTGCACACGGTCTTCGACGACACCTGGCCGCCGATCCCGCCGAGCTCATTCTGCCGAAGGACATATCCGATCGCCGCCTTGCCGGCGATGAACACCCAGCCACCGGGCACGAGGACCGGGCTGAGCGACCCGAGGTCCAGGTCGCGGGCGTTGTCCGTCCGCCAGCGCGACGGGGTGAACCGGGATTTCAGCTGCAGGGCAGGCGACAGCTTGAGCACCGAGTCGCTGCCGTCATAGGTCGTCGTCGAGCTGCCGTTGCCGACCGAGACATACACGTTGCCGCCCGCGTCGATGACCGGCCCGCCTGGTGACCAGATGGCACCCTCGCGCGCGACGGGGACGCGGTAGGTGACGAGCGGCCCGGTGCCGTCCGTCGGGATGCCGATCACCTTGCCGCTGTACTGGCCGCAGTCGCCGGCGAGGCCGCCGAAGCCGGTGTACACGTAGCCGTTGCCGACCGCGAGGGCGCCCCGCTGCTGGAGCGTCTGCGGCGTGTCGTCCACCAGGTCGAGGCTCCGCGACCAGCGGACCGTGCCCGTCGCAGGGTCCAGGGCGAACAGGGTGTGTTTCGGGCCGGCCAACTCCGCCGAGGCGAAGATCGAGCCGGTGGCCGGGTCGTAGGCCATGGTGCTGGTGATGCCCAGCGGGTCGATGTTGCCGCAGGGCAGCGTCGAGAGCGGGACCGGCGTGCCCAGGTGGTGCTGCCACAGGATCGCGCCGCTCGCGGGGTCCAGCGCGTAGACGGTGTCGTTCTCGGTGGCCGCGAAAATCCTCCCGCCCACCACGATCGGCTGGCCGTAGACGGCGCCGTCGAGGTTCGCCGACCAGGCCCTGGTCAGCGTGCCGGGCGCCGGGAAGCCCGGGTCGTAGCCGGTTCGCGCGGCGTTGCGGTGATAGACGGGCCAGTCGGCGGCGGTCGCGGAGGCGAGCGGTGTCGCGGGCTGGCTCGCTGGCCGGCTCGCTGTGGGGGCGACCGGCCGGCTGGCAGCTGGACTCGGGGCGGCAGACGCATTCGCCGCACGCGCAGCCGGCCAGCTGGGCCGGGGGGTGGCCGGCGAGCCGGCAGACGGGGCGTTCGCCGCACCGCCGAGAGGTCCAGGCGTGACCGCAGGCGTCGCCGCGCCGCCGCAGGCGGCCACGACCAGGACCAGGGCCACCAATCGAGACCCCAGGAATGCTCTCAGCGCGACGGCCCTCCCCATCGCGGGATCCTGCCACGAACCCGGCGAACCCGCATTTGACGTGGCGGGGTGCGACGGTCGCGTCGCGAGCTCGCGGCGACGTCACTCCCTCCTGCGTCTCGCCTCCGTGGACCAGACGTTCACGGCCGGAGCTCGAACGCCTCCGCGAGTCCCGCGCGGTCTGGGAGTGGCGCTGGTCGAGCGTCGCGACCGTCAGCGGGGCTCTTCGGCGACCGGCTCAGCCGTGACCTCGGCGGCGCTGAGGCCATCCGAGGAACGGGCGACGCCGACCCGGGGGACGTCGCCCCCCAGCCGGGCCGTGGCGACCGCCTCGGCATGCGCCCGGCTCTGCGGATGGCCGGTGACCGCCTCGAGGAACGGGCCCCGATCGAGGGCCAGCAGCCGTAGCAGGGTGATCGCGGTGACGGTGGCCGTGCGCGGCACGTCGCGCAGCAGCGCGATCTCGCCGACATGGTCGCCGGCGAAGCGGTCCGCGAGGTGCCGGCCGCCCTGCGACACGGCGACGGTGCCCTCGACGATCACGTAGAACCGGTCGCCCTCGTCGCCCTCCCGGATCAGCACGCCACCCAGGCCGTGTCGAACCCGAGCGACTCGAACCAGCGGACCTGGTCGACCAGGGCCTCGAACGGGGCGTGGGTCAGGCTGATCGTCGAGAAGCGCATTCGTCAGGCCCCCTCGCGCGCCGGGATCTGCCGGGAGAGAACCCGCTGTGCCGCGATGCGCTCGAAGCGGGCCTCGTCGTCCGGCGACGGCAGCTCCCGTGATAGACCGCCGATCGGGGCCAGTAGAGCGTCATCTCCTCCAGGCCCAGATGCGCATAGGCGCCCGTGTACTCGTCGAACGCATCGAGCGATGCGAACGGGTCGATGGACGGATTGAGCGCGAGCACGGAGCGGCCGAGCGTCGCGGAGTCCCGGCCAACCTCGGCGCACGCCTCGTCGAGGCGGGCCATCAGGCGCTCGGTCTCGGCGACGCACTGGGGAAGGGTGCGCCAGCCATCCGACGTGTCCGGGTTGGGGCCGGCCTTGTATCTCTGGCCGCCGAGGCAGTTCCAGGTGTCCGCGTACCGGGCTGCCGCGCGGAGCCCGATCGGACCGTGGGCGGCGATGACCAGCGGTGGCCGGGCGATCGGCGCCGGCATCTCCGGGACGGCTGTCTGATGCGATCCCATTCCTGTTCATCCGACACCCAGGGCGTCTCGTCGGTGGCCGTCCACGTGACCCACGGGTCCACGAGCACCAGCGCCGCACATCGTTCGGGGTGGGTGGCGGCGAACAACATGACGAGGGTGGCGTTCTCGTACGAGGTGAAGATCACCGCCCGCTCGGACTCGGCCGCGTCCATCACGACCTGGAGGTCGTCCGTCAGGGTCTCGAACGGCGGGACATCGGTGGGCGAGAAGCGATCGGAGCAGCCCCAGCCGCGCCGGTCCATCACGATCAGCCGGCCGAACCCTGCGAGCCCCTTCAGGAACCGCGCAAGGTGCGGGCTCTCCCAGTTCATGTCGATGTTCGAGCAGTAGCCCTGCAGGTACACCAGGTCCACCGGCCCCGCGCCGACCACCTGGTAGGCGAGCGCGACGTCCCCGTTCCACGCGTAATGAACGTCCGGGGGCTTCATCCCGCCACCACCCGGTACAGCCGCCAGCGGTCCGGCACACCCTTGAGCTCGTGCTCGCCGCGATCCTCGAACACGAGGCCGGAGCCGGCTGTGAGGTCCTTCACGGTGGAGCTGACCCAGACCTCGCCACCTCCCGCGAGCGCCCCCACCCGCGCCCCGATGTGGACGCCCACCCCGGCGACCCCGTGCTCGGCGCGCTCGATCTCGCCGGTATGGAGCCCGGCCCGGATCTCGACCCCCAGGGGCCGCCTGGCCTCGATGATCGACTGGGCGCAGCGGATGGCCCGGGCCGGGCCATCGAACGTGGCCAGCAGGCCGTCGCCGGTGGTGTGGACGTACTCCCCCCGGAACCGGGCCACGATCGCCTTGGCCGCCCGGTCGTGCTCGTCGATCAACTTGCGCCAGCGGGCGTCGCCCAGCACGGCGGCCGTGGCCGTGGAGTCCACGATGTCCGTGAACAGGACCGTGGCGAGCACCCGGTCGAACGACTCCTGCTCCTCGCGGATCGAGGCGATCAGGTCGCCGACGGCGGCGAGGATCGGGGCGCCCCGTGCGTACCCGTGATGCCACGCGGCTCCGCCCTGCATGGGCGACTTGAGCAGGCGTGAGCCCGAGATCCCGGCCTGGACGACGTACGCGTCGCGCGTGCTCTCACTCACGATCGGATCGGCCAGCCGCTCCTCCGAGTTTCCGACGACGAGCGCCGGCACGTGGATCGAGGAGAGGACCTCCCGAACATCGACGGCACCGAAGGCGTCGGACTCCGCGGCGAGCGCGCCCGGCGAGACGCTTGCCCGGCACCAGGGGGCGTACCAGTCTTCCAACTCGCGCACGTCGTGCCAGAACTCACCGTAGTAGGCGGGCGTCCCCCACTCGCGCCGGACGCGGGCGTTCGTCTCGGCCCAGTCACGGCGCGCCTCCTCGGTGTCGTAGAAGGCGAGCATCGGGTCGACCAGCACGAGGCCCGCGGTGCGCTCCGGATAGGTCGCAGCGAACAGCACCCCGGTCGGGCAGGTGTCCACGGACGTGAAGATCACCGCGCGCTCGGAGCCCGCCGCGTCCATCACCGCCACCAGGTCGTCAACCTGGACCTCGAGCGGTGCCACGTCTCCGGGGGAGAACCGGTCCGAGCAGCCCCAGCCGCGCCGGTCGGTGTGGATGACCCGCGCCTTCTCTCCCAGCCCGCGCAGGAAGCGCGCGAGGTACTGGCTCTCCCAGTTCAGGTCGACATGGGACGTGTAGCCCTGCAGGTAGACGAGGTCCACCGGGCCCGCGCCGAACACCTGGTAGGCGAGCGCCACGTCGCCGTTCCACGCGTACTTCGTCTCGGGCCGCTTGGTCATCGGTGCCCACCGCTTGATCGCCGCCACCGACCGCCGGGATCCCGCACATCGCGACCGCCCCCGTACGGCGCGCTCTGCTGGTCGGCGGAATCTAGCACCGTGGGACGGCGATAACCGGGGTTCCGGGTGCGCATCTCGCAGGTGTAGCCTCACCCGCGTTGGCGAAGCACCGAGGAGGGAGACATGGCCGCACCCGACCTGCAGAGCGCACCGCTGCCGGAGCTCCGGGAGTTCGACTTCCGGGCACCGGGCCGCGACCCGTGGACCGACGTGCGGACGGTCCAGGCCCGCGTGGATGCGTTCCTCGCGGCCCTCCCGGATTCCGCGTGGGAGGTTCCCGTCTCCGCCTCGGACGCGCCGGGCGCGCTGCCGTGGACGCTGCTCGATCACTTCGGCCACGTGGCCGACTGGCTGGACGAGGCGATCCGGTACCTGCAACCGATCCTCGACCTCACCGGAGGCTGGCCCCGCGACGAGGATTACGACGACGGCGACCTCGACGCCTGGAACGAGACCCGCCGGCCGACCTGGGCGGGCCGCACGCCGGCCGAGGTCCGGGCCTGGCACCGCGCCTCTGCGGACCGGCTGCTCGACCTCGCCCGCCGGCTCCCGCCGGACCTCGCCGACTCGGACGAGGCCTGGGAGTGGGTCTGGCCCCTCCTCAACGCGCACCCTATCGACCACGCGTCCCTCGTCTCGGCCGAAGACGCTTCGGCGGAGACCGCCTGAGCCCGCCCGCGTCATGACTGGCAGTCGATGGAATCGTCGGCGTGCCGCCTGGGTCATGCGCCCTGGCCACGAACGCGGCCGCCGTGACCGCCGATGGGGATCCCGGGCGAGTCCGTTCATGACCGGTGGGCCAGCCGCAACGCCGGGCATCGGTGACGATTGCGCTTGGTGATCGTCAGCGAATGAACGCGAATTGACGACGCGGCGCGCATTCCGATATGCTCCAGGCATCCCCACCGGCCGCGCGCGACGGCACCCCGATTCCGCGCGAGTACGGCCCGTGGCGCGACCAATCCTCTCCCCGCCGGATTCCGCCGGCGACGGGACCCCGCCCTCCGAGGTGCGCGCAACCCCATGCCGAACGGCCCCGACCAGCGCCCCAGCCGCAACCGCCGGCCGCGCCGTCGCCCCCAGTCCACCAATCGCCTGCCCGTCACGGAGCAGGACGAGGTAGCCGAGCTCGAAGCCGCCCGCGAGCGCAATGACCTGGACATCCGCGACCTGCGCGAGATGTCGGTCAAGGAGCTCCGCGAGGTCGTCAAGGGCCTCGAGATGGACGTCGAGGTGGCAGACCGCCGCGACGAGCTCGTCGACCAGATCCTCCAGGCCCAGACCGAGCGTGCCGGGCTGGACTATGCCTTTGGCATCCTCGACATCGTGGACGACGGCTATGGCTTCATGCGCCGGCACGGCCTGCTGCCCGGCAGCGACGACGTCTACGTGTCCTCGAGCCAGGTGCGCCGCTTCGGGCTCCGTATCGGCGATCGCGTCACCGGTGCCGTCCGCGCCCCGCGCGCCGACGAGAAGTTCTGGGGCCTGATCCGCGTCGACAGCGTCAACGGCGTCGACACCGACACCGCCCGCCGCCGCCCGCACTTCGGAGACCTGACGCCGATCCACCCGATCGAGCTGATCAACCTCGAGTCCGACCCCAAGAACCTGAGCCAGCGGCTGGTCAACCTGGTCAACCCGATCGGCAAGGGCCAGCGCGCGCTCATCGTCAGCCCGCCCAAGGCCGGCAAGACGATGCTCCTCAAGAGCATCGCCAACGGCATCAGCTCCAACTACCCCGACATCCTCCTGATGGTCGCCCTCATCGGCGAGCGTCCCGAGGAGGTCACGGACATGCGCCGGTCCGTGCACGGCGAGGTCATCAGCTCCACCTTCGACGAGCCCACCGAGAACCACACGCACGTCGCGGAGATGGCCCTCGAGATCGCGAAGCGCCAGGTCGAGACGGGCCGGGACGTGGTGATCCTGCTGGACTCGATCACCCGCCTCACGCGCGCGTACAACCTGGCGCTCCCGCCCAGCGGCCGGACGCTGTCGGGCGGCATCGACCCGATCGCGCTCTACCCGCCCAAGCGGTTCTTCGGCGCCGCGCGCAAGATCGAGGAGGGCGGCTCGCTCACGATCATCGCCACCTGCCTCGTGGACACCGGGTCCCGCATGGACGACGTCATCTACGAGGAGTTCAAGGGCACCGGCAACAGCGAGCTGATCCTGGACCGCAAGCTGGCGGAGAAGCGCATCTTCCCGTCGATCGACGTCCAGCGCTCCGGCACCCGCCGCGAGGAGCTGCTCCTCGAGGAGGGCACGCTCAAGATGGTCTGGACGATGCGCCGGATGCTGTCCGCGGTCGGGACCAACGAGGGGATCGAGCTGCTGCTCAACCGGATCGCCAAGACCGAGAGCAACGCCGAGTTCCTGGCGCAGCTGACCAAGAACGCCAGCGCGGCCTGAGCCGGTCCAGCGGAGAGGACCCGGCGCGACGCCCGGGCAGCCGGATCGGTCGAAGGGTCACCGGCGTGGCCAGATTCACCCGGTTTCAGGACGTGTGGCCCATTCCTTCTGGCCCATTCCTACCCCTCAAACATGGGACGGCGGTTTGCGCGACCTTCCCTCCGTCTGGTAGGGTTTCGGCGAAGTTGACGGTTGTCCCGGTCCTCCGGGTCGGCCGCGGGGGGCCGAAGTCAGCGAGCGAATCGCAACCCCGGAAGATCGGGCGGGTGCCCACGCGGCGCCAGGTCCTGGACTCGATCTTCGCGCCAGGAGACCGTATTGCAGAAGCACCCGGACGGCGCGCAGCGCCCTGACGACGATCTGCGCCGAGTCCGCCGTACCAGTTCCCACGCCGCCCGGATCAACCGCCGGAGTATCCGCGCGGTGCGCGCGCTCCAGGCCAGGTTCCAGGGGCGTGCCGCCATCTCCGCCCGCTCGCTGAGCGCCACGCTCGCAGCGGCCCTTCGCCCGTTCACGACCGCCGAGCGCGCCCTTCCCCTGGCCGTCGCCGCGATCGTCGCGATCGCGTCGCTGCTCGCCGTCCTCCCGAACACAGGGCAGGGGGCCGTGGGCGGTACGCAGGGCAGCGGCACCAGCCTCCGGATCGCCGTCGGCGGTGGCGTGGGCCGGATAGACCCGGCGGAGATCACCGATACCGCGCCGCCCGATCTCAGCGGTGGGCTCGGTTCATCCGACGTCAGCTTCCAGCCCATCACGATCCCCGGGGACATCACCACCGAGGCCGGCACCGCGGTGTCCACGGCCGAGCCCGCCCCCCTCCTCGAGGACGGCACGCTCCTGACCGGATACGCCCCCTCCACGGACGTCCAGGACGGTTCGGACCTGATCAAGATCTACCGGGTCAAGTCCGGGGATACCCTGGTCGGAATCGCCCACCAGTTCGGGGTCTCCATGATGACCCTCTGGTGGGCCAACAAGCTCAAGGCCAAGGACGAGCTCCATATCGGCCAGCAGCTGCGCGTTCCCTCGGTCAACGGCCTCGTGGTCACGGTGACCGCGACCGACGCGCTGGAGTCGCTGGCGGCGAAGTACCACGTGACCGAGGCGCGGATCATCGAGCTCAACCAGCTGGACGATCCGACGCTCGTCGTCGGTCAGGTCCTGATCCTGCCGGGCGCCAAGGGCGCCGCGATCCCCACCCCCAAGCCCACCCCCAAGCCGGTTGCGAAACCGGCCCCGGCTTCCAAGCCGCGCGCGACCTCCGGCAGCCACTCGAGTGGCGGCGGACCCGTCCACTACTCGGGCGGCACCTTCCAGTGGCCCGTGGTCGGCGGCGGCAACTACATCAGCCAGTACTTCCACTACGGCCACTACGGCCTCGACATCGCGGCCGCCTACGGGTCCCGTGTCGTTGCTGCGGCCGGAGGCAAGGTGATCTTCGCCGGCTGGAAGTCCAACGGCGGTGGCTGGCAGGTCTGGATCTCCCACGGCAGCGGGCTCTACACGACCTACAACCACATGTCCGGGCTCACCGTCGGCAACGGCCAGAGCGTCGGACGCGGCCAGCAGGTGGGCCGCGTCGGCGCCACCGGCAACGCGACCGGCCCCCACCTCCACTTCGAGGCCTGGCACGGCACGATCTGGAGCGGCGGCACCAGGGTCAACCCGCTGGGCTACTTCTAGGCGCTGCCGGCCAGACATGGCCGCAGCCGGCCAGGCCAAGGCGCCGCCCGGCCACACGGGGCCGTCGCCCGGCAGGCGCGGACCTGCCCCGTTCCCGGGCCGCGCCGGGGACCCATGCGACAATGCGCGCGATGTTTCTTGATGACGTTCGCATCGTCGTGCGTGCCGGAGCCGGCGGCGACGGGGCGTCCACCTTCCGACGGGAGGCCCACGTCCCGCGCGGCGGACCCGATGGCGGCGATGGCGGGCGCGGCGGCTCGGTGTACCTGCGCGTGGATGCGGGCCAGACCACCCTCCATGACTTCCGGTTCAAGCACCACTTCACCGCCACGTCCGGCGGCCGGGGCGAGCGGTCCAAGCGCCACGGGAAGGCGGGAGAGGACCTCTATCTGGCCGTTCCACCCGGGACCGGCGTGATCGACATCGCCAGTGGCGAGCTGGTCGCCGATCTCGTCGCCGTGGGCCAGACGGCCATGATCGCCCGTGGCGGGCGCGCCGGCCTGGGCAACGTCCACTTCGCCACGGCCACCCACCAGGCGCCCAAGCACGCCCAGAAGGGCGAGCCCGGCGAGGAGCGCGAGCTCCGCCTGGAGCTGCGGCTGATCGCGGACATCGGTCTCGTGGGGCTGCCGAACGCCGGCAAGTCCACGCTGCTCGCCGCGCTGACCGCGGCCACGCCCAAGATCGCGGCCTACCCGTTCACCACCCTGGAGCCCAACCTCGGCGTCATGGACCTCGGCCTGGATGACGGCCGAAGGCCGACCATCGCCGACGTTCCGGGGCTGATCGAAGGTGCCTCGGACGGCGCCGGCCTGGGGCACGCGTTCCTGCGCCACGTGGAGCGGACGCGGATCCTGATCCACATCGTGGACGGCTCGGCTCGTGACCCGCTGTGGGACCACAACGTCATCAGGGACGAGTTGAAGGCCCACGACCCGGCGCTGCTCGCGAAGCCGATGCTGATCGTGTTCAACAAGATGGACCTCGCGGAGGCCCGCGATGCGTGGCCCGCGTTCGACGCCGCGGTGCGCGGCCTGGGCGTGCCGGTGCTGGCGATCTCGGCCGACTCGGGCGAGGGGCTGGACCAGCTGCGGACGGCCCTGGGAGACCTCCTGCCGGACGCGGACGGGCTCGCCGAGCCGCCCGATCCCGCGGGAGTGGTGATCCACCGCCTCGAGGCGCCCGGCGACGGGTTCACGATCGAACGCGAGGACGTCGCCTTCCGCGTCCGCGGCAAGCGCGTCGAGCGCCTGGTGACGCAGACCAACTTCGAGGTCGAGGAGTCGGCCGAGCGCTTCCAGCGCGAGCTCGCCCGAAACGGCGTGGATTCGGCACTGCGCAAGGCCGGCATCCGGTCCGGCGACGCCGTCCGGATCGCGGCCGTCGAGCTGGAATGGGAGCCGCTCGAGGACGACCGGTGATCGAGGGGGAGGCGGTCCTGCCGCCGGCCCCGATCGTGCCGGGATCCGTGGGGATCCTCGGCGGCACGTTCGACCCGATCCACCACGGTCACCTCGTCATCGCGGAGGAGGCGCGCGAGGCGCTCGGCCTGGAGCGGGTGCTGCTGGTGCCGGCCGCGGAGCCGCCGCACAAGCCGGACTCCGTGGTCACCCCTGCAGAGCACCGTCTCGCGATGGTGGAGCTGGCGGTCGCCGGCAACCCGGCCTTCGCCGTGAGCGGCATCGAGGTGGAGCGCGGCGGGCCGTCGTACACCGTCGAGACGCTCGAGACGCTGTTGCGCGAGGGAGTATCGGACCCGTGGTTCATCCTGTCAGCCGAGGCCCTCGCCGGCTTCCCGGCATGGCGCCGGCCGGACCGGATCCTGGAGCTCTGCCGCCTTGCGGTCGTGCCGCGCGGGAACCACGACGCGCTCGATGCGGCCTGGGTCCGCGGGCACTTCCCGGGTCGTGAGGACCGGATCGCCTTCCTCGCCGGGCCCCTCTTGCCCATCTCGGGTAGCGTGGTGCGACGACGGGCGGCCGCCGGCCGCTCCGTCCGCTACCTCGTCCCCGACGCGGTCGCCCGCTATATCGCCGACCATGCCCTGTACACCGAACCTGCCTGGAGGATCCCGACCACGTGACCGAGCCCACCACCACCTCCGCCGTTCCGCGCCCGGACGGCCTGCCGGCCCGCGAGACCGCGGCGCCCAAGACCGAGCTCGCATCGCTGGACCTTGCCCGGCGCATCGTCGAGCTCGCGGAGGACAAGAAGGCCGCCGACATCGTGCTGCTGGACCTGGGCGAGCTCACGACCCTCGCGGATGCGTTCGTGATCTGTTCGGGCGGGTCCGAGCGCCAGATCGCAGCCATCGCCGACGGCATCGCCGAGAAGCTGCGCGACGAGAGCATCAAGCCGATCGGTCGCGAGGGCACGCCGGAGTCCCACTGGGTGCTGCTCGACTACGGGTCCGTGATCGTCCACGTGTTCACGCCGCCCGAGCGCGACTACTACGGCCTGGAGAAGCACTGGTCCGGGGCGAGGACCGTCATCCGGGTGCAGTAGCCCGGAGACCCCTCCGGTTCCCCGGGTGCAACCCGCAAGTCGGGTACCCCATGGGGAGGTACTGCTAGGTCATGTCCGGGTGGTGTTGGGCCGCCTAGCATCCTGAGCAGGTCGTCGGCCAGTGAGGCCGATGCCACCGGAGAAGCCCCAATGTCGGGCCTGCGCGATCGGTGCCCCGGATGCAGCCGGCGCCTCATCATCACCCGCTTCGATACGACGTTCCGGCTGCCTGACCGGACCGAGCGGCTCTGCTTCGCGATCCCCGGCGGGCTGTGCGAGGACTGCCACCAGCTGTACGTCGATCCCGAGCTGATCGAGCTGCTGGACCTGGGCGACGGACGCTGCGTGTTCGCCATCGAGAGCGACATCGTCCTGCAGGAACAGGCCTGGTCCGCGGCCGACTGACGTCCGGTCGATCCAGCCACTGACGTCCGGTCGATCCAGCCACTGGCATCCGGTCGCTCCCGCCGGCCCTGGCGCCTTCAGCCCCGAGCCTGGCGGCGAGCCTCCGTCTTCACCGCGACGTGGTCGTGCAGCCACATCGCGAAGGCCAGCCGGCGCTGGCGCTCCGTCCCGAAGGACCCCTCCACACCCTTGACGGCCGCATCCAGCTCGAGCACGCCTTCGAGCGCCGCCTCCAGCTCATCGACCGTCCAGTTCCGGGCGGCATCGGCGGCCTTCTCCACGCGGAACGGATGGACGCCCATCAGCTTGACGAGCTCTGCCGGCGAGCCGTGGTGGGCAGCGTGGTCCGCGGCCATCAGCAGCTCTCGGATGCGCGGGCCCAGCTGCGCGAGGAGCACCGGCTCCGGAACGGTGTCCAGGAGGCGGTCCAGCAGAGGTGCCGCGATCCGGACCCGGCGCTCGGCGACCGCGTCGAGGAACGCCCAGGTCGAGCTCGGGATCACCTCCGGGACGAGAGCCGCCACGTCCTCGGCGGTCACCGTGCCGCTCGGCCGGTACAGGGACAGCTTCTCGAGCTCCGAGACCGCCAGCGCGCTCATCGAGCGGCGATCGACGTCGCCATCGGTGACGAACGCGCCGACGCGGGTCGCCAGCTCCCGGGCGGCCGGGTCCCCGAGCGTGACGCCCATCGCCCGCGCGCGCCCCTGGAGCCAGCCGACGAGCTCGCCCGCCTTTGGGGCGGCGAAGGCCCGGCTCGTGCCTCCGGCCTTGCGGACGGTGGCCTCGAGACCCTGGAGGGTCGCGGAGCGCTTGCGGCCGTCGCCGACCTCCACGAACACGAGCGCGTTGCCGGGGGCGACGGTGAGCAGGAGCCTCTCCACGGCCTCCTTGCCGGCCTTCGACCGGAGCAGCTGCCCCGGGTCGGTCACGACGGCCAGCGTCCCGCCGCCGAACATCGGGGCCGTCGCGACGTGCTCCGCGATGGCCTCCGTGGTCGTCTCCCGGCCGTTGACGCGCCACCGGTCCGGCGCGGCGCCCGAGTCACGCTCCAGGTCCTTGGCCACGGCAATCACGGCTCGGTCAACGGCCCAGCCGTCGTCGCCCCAGAAGTACGCGAGGACCGGCGTATCCAGGCTCACGTGGCGGCCTCGCGGAGCGCGCGGCGTGCCCAGCGGAGCCGGCGCACCTCGGCCGGCTCCACGCCGGCGGCCGCACAGACGACCCGTTCCAGCTCCCTGGCCCGCGTCTCGACGAGGTGCCATGCCACGCCGTCGCTCCATTCTCCCGTCGGGTACCGGCGGTGCCACGAGGCAAACCGCTCGGCCATGGACACGAGGCGCTGTCCCGCGCGCTTGTCCGCGTAGGCCACGATCAGCGCCTCGAGGGGCGCCGAGGCGACCCACGATTCGTAGCCCGGGTCCGCGAGGCGTGTCACCGGGTGGTCGCGGACCACGGGCGCCAGCTCCTCCCAGCCGCGCTGCTCGAACCAGGCGGCGGAGCCGTCGCCGTGGCGCATTGCCGACCGGGGGCCCACGACCGACCGGATCTCCCCGGCGGGCAGCTTGTCCACGTCGTGCAGGAGCGCGCCCGTGTCCACGAGCACGGGGTCCACGTCCAGGCCGCGGGCCGCAGCCCGCCGAGCCAGCCATGCCGCCACGTCTGCCACGGCGCACGCGTGGCGGAGGAACCATTCGGGCGGTTCCAGCGAGCGCAGCAGGCGGGCGGCCTCGGACCGCGAGGGGATCGTCATCGAAGGGATCGTAGCCGGTGGGGGACGCACGGGCGCTGGGCGCCATCCGCGCGGCGGTCCGTCTCGGTCCGCTCGCGTTCACGGTGACGCCGTCAGGGCGGAGGTCGACCGCGACCGTGCCATCCAGGTCCGTCCGGTATACCCGCGCGCCGGCATCCCGGAGGCGCCCGAGCGCCACGGCCGTCGGGTGGCCGTAGTCGTTACCGGCCCCGACCGAGATCAGCGCCGCCGTCGGCCGCGTGGCCGCCAGCAGAGCAGCGGACGTCGCCGTGGCGCTCCCGTGGTGCGCGACCTTCAGGACGTCGAGCTTGGGCAGCCCGCGGGCGAGCAGGGCCGGGTCCACGTCGTCCTCGGCATCACCGGCGAGCAGGAACCGGCGCCCGTCCACCTCGCCCAGCAGGACGATCGACGTGTCGTTGATTCCGCGCCCGGTGTCGGCCGGTTCGAGCGGCACCGTGCCGGGTTCGGGCCACAGGACGCCGAGCCGGATATCGTCGAGCCGGATGATGGCGCCGGCAGCCAGGGTTGAACGCGGCGGGCCGTGACGCAGGGCGGCGTCCCATGCCTCCCAGCCGGGGCCCTGGCCGCGCATCCCCGGCTCGTAGACGTGGCCCACCCGGTAGCGCTCCAGCACCCGGACCAGGCCCGCCACGTGGTCCTCGTGCGGGTGGGTCAGCACGAGGATGTCAACCCGGCGGTCCCACGGCGGGATCCGGGCATCCAGCTCGAGGAGCAGGCGGTCGGGGTCCGGTCCGCCGTCCACCAGCATCCGCGCCCCGCCGCGGCTCTCGAGCAGGATCGCGTCCCCCTGGCCGACGTCGAGCATCACCAGGCGCGTGCCGCGTGTCGCAGCGTCCCCCATCGCGAGGGTGGAGATCGCCACGACGAGCGCGGCGGCGACGATGGCCCAGCGCTGCACGGTCGTGAGCCGGCGGCTCCCGGCGTCGCGCCCGCCCTTGCCGGGCCTCGGGGTCGGGATCTTCGCGGGTGCCCGACCGTCCGACGTCCGTCCGCCCGTCGCCCTCCCGCCAGATGCTCGAGAGGCGATCCGCCTTCGCCCGAGGACCCGGCGCACGATCCACGGCATGGCAAGGATGCCGACCGCGGTGACCGCACCCGCCGGTGCCGCGACCTCCGGCGGCAGCGCCACCGCCGCCAGCGGCAGCCCGGCGGCGAACCGCACCGTCGCGATCATCACGTGCAGCAGGAGCCAGCCGGGTAGCCCGGCGATCGTCCCGACCAGCGGTGGCGCCCCGAGAGCAACGGCGCCGCCCGCAAGCATGGCCACGACGCCGCCGGCCATCGCCGCCGGCACCAGCGGCACCACAGCGAGGTTGACGGCTGGCGACACGAGCGAGAGCCGCCCGAATGTCGCCAGCACATCCGGCAGCGTCGCCGCCTGTGCGGCCAGCGTGATCCCCAGGCTCTCGGCGAGCCACCCGGGCACGCGTCCGCCGCCCAGCCGCCCGATCCGTGCGCCGAAGGGCGTCGCCCACGCCAGGAGGCCGGCCGTGGCCATCACCGAGAGGCGGAAGCCGGCATCGCCGATCATCGCCGGTTCGGCCAGCATCAGGAGCGCTGCGGCCATTCCGAGTGCCGGCGCCGCCCGTCCCGCCCGTCCCGACTCGCGCGCCCCCAGCACCACGGCGGCCATCACCGCGGCCCTGACCACCGACGGTGATGCCCCCGCGGCGACCGTGTACGCTGCGATCGTCCCGCCCATCACGACGGCCACGAGGCGCCGGGACCGCCCGCGGAGCAGCGCCGCGACCAGCGCCGCCACGATCGCGATGTTCCACCCCGAGATGGCCACGACGTGGCTGGTGCCCGACGTTGCGAAGTCCGCCGCGAGGTCCCGGTCCACACGCTCCCGCAGCCCGATCAGGATTCCCGCCGCGAGGCCTGCCTCGGGCTCAGGGAGCGCGCGGCGGAGCGCGTCGCCCGCGGCATCCCGCAGGCCCTGGAGGCTGCCGCCGTCCGGCGGAGCCAGGATGCGGATGCCCGAAGCCTCGAGGCTGCCCGATGCGCCGGTCCGCCGGAGGTACTCCCCGTAGGGGTCGTCGTCGGGGGGCGGGCGAAGGTAGCCGTCCACCTCCACGACGGCGCCCGAGGCCACGACCGGGAAGGCCGGCAGCGTAGCGGCCACCTGCACCTCGCCCGCCGCGGTCTCGAGCAGCAGCCGGGCAACCTGGCTCCCGTCCAGCGCCGAGCTCATCGACTCGACCGTCGCCCGCCAGGGTCCGGCTTCATCGGGGAGCCCCGGTGGAGGAGCAGCCGGGGGACCCACGAGCACCCGCAGCCCGAGCAGGACCGCCCCGACGCCGAGGGCCGTCACGGTGACCCCGCGTGGACCCCGGACATGCGCGGCACCGGATCGCCCGATGGCCACCGCGAGCAGGCCCGCAACCAGCGGCAGGACGGCGGGCAGGCCGAGGGCGACCGTCGCCGCGCCCGCCGCGACCCCGGCCGCAAGCCATGCGCTGCGCGGGACGCCGGTCCCCCGGGCGCTCACGGGCCGACGGTCACGAGCGCCCGGATCTTCTCCAGCGTCGCCGCCCCGACCACCTTGCGCGACGCGAAGTCGTCAAGCCCCGTGAACGGCCGCTCCTCGCGTGCCGCGATGATCTTCGCCGCCGTCGCCGGGCCAACGCCCGGCAGGGTGTCCAGCTGCTCGGCTGTCGCCCGGTTGAGGTCGACGAGCCCGCTTCCTCCAATACCGGCGCCGCCCGACGTGGAGCCCGCACCGCCCGAGCCGCCGACCCCGCTCGACGACGCAGCCTCGCCCCTCGCGGGGACGTGGATCTTGTCGCCGTCATGGATGAGCGCCGCAAGGTTGAGCGCCCGGTCCGCGGCCTCCGCATCCACGCGCGGCCCGTAGCCGCCGGCAGCGGTCACGGCGTCGCCTACCCGCGAGCCGGGGGCCAGCCGGTAGACACCCGGCCGCATGACCGCACCACCGACCTCGACCACGAGGGCCAGGGCGGTGGTCGCCGGACCCGTCGAAGGTGAACCCCCCTGTACGACGGATCCGGCGACCGGGTTCCCCGCGCCATCGATGCCGATGACCGGCTCGGGTCGCGCGGCGAACAGGATGGCCGCGCCCGCGACCACGACGGCGAGGGCCGCCGCACCGATCGCGAGCCACGGACGGCCGTGCGTGCCGGTTTCGGGGGACCTGGGTTCGGGCTCTGGTTCGCTTGTCTCGAGGACGCGCCACGGCGCGCTGGAGGGCTCCACGGGAAGGTCGGCTCCCCGGCGGGTCCGGCGGCGGGCGGTGGATCGACCTCCCCTCGTCGGGGGCACTTCCGGCGGGGGGAGGTCTGGCGCGACGTTACGCGGCGCCACTTATCTCCCGCTTATCAGTGCCCGGACTGGTCGGCGTCGCGAGACGCTCCGGGCCCTCGATCGGTGGCGCCGGGCTAGGATGGTGCCATGTCCGACGATCCGTTCCCGCGCGACCGCGTCGCCACGATGCTGCGGCGCCTCCCCGCGTACCTGCGGCTCTCGTGGCGCCTCGCCCGCGACCCACTCCTGAGCCGTGCGCGACGGGTCGCCGTTCTCGGTGCCGCCGGCTACCTCGTCTCGCCGATCGATCTTGTGCCGGACGCGATCCCGGTCCTCGGCCAGCTGGACGACGTCGCCGTCGTGCTCGCCGCGATCCGCCTCGCCCTTGCGGGCCTGAGCCCGGAGCGGCGCCGGTTCCACCTCGACGCGGTTGGCCTGGCCGACGAGGACCTGGCCGCCGACCTGCGGACCGTCGGGGTCACCACCGCATGGGTCCTCCGTGCCGGGGTGCGGGCCACCGGGCGCGGGATACGAGTGACCCGACGAGGGGCGCAGGCAGGTGGCCGCGCGGCCGTGAAGGGTGCCGCACTGGCCGCACGAGCGTCGAGTGCGATGGCGACAAGGTCGGCCGATGCCGCACGGTCCGCATCGGGGGCGGCCATGGCGCGCATCCCGCGCCGCCGGATCCGCGACCTGTCGGTCGACACCCTGCCCGTGGAGC
>DATCGK010000286.1:0-4406 GCA_036508975.1 Candidatus Limnocylindrales bacterium | reverse complement strand
TCGGCCAGGCAGGCGACAGCCCGCTCCGCGCCCAGCAGCTCGCGGGCGTGTTTGGTGATCGTGTCGAGGATCTCGCGCAGCTCGGCGCGGCCGGTCAGCTGGAGAGCCACGGCGTACAGCGCGGCCCGCTCCTGCTCCTCCCGGCGGAGATCGGCCAGGGAGGTCGCCAGGGTTGCCGCGGTGCCGACCGTCCCTGCGAGGTCGACGAGCGCCGCCATCGAGATGGCCGGATCCGCGGAGGGGTGGAAAAGGAGGCGCATCGCCCCGCCCGAGGCAATGGCGCCCGCCAGCGGCACGTCGACGACCGTGGCATCGACGCCGGGGCGCTGCGACTGGGCGGGCAGCTGGACGGAGGCTGGAGTCTCGGCCAGGAGGGTGTGCGCCCATTGCATGCCCATGCTCTCGCCGAGGTCATCCGGCCGGCGGACCATCACCGGCAGGTTGCCCGGCCCGTTGACGCAGATCTGGCCGGCGAGCGCGCCGGAATGCTCGAGGACGCGGTCGAGCGCGGTCTCCAGCATCGTCGGGAGATCCTGCTCGCCCTGAAGCGTCGCGGCGACTGCGTGCGTGGCGGCAAGGTCCCGGTTCGTGTCGACGAGACGGCGCTGGGTCCGGTCGAGGACGGCGAAGATCGCGAGGGCGAACAACACGGCGCCGCCGCTCATGACCAGGGCGGCGAAGACGTGGGCAGAGTCGGCCGGGACGCTGGGGTCGATCCACAGGTACCGGAAGAGCTCGAAGCCCCAGATGAGCGCGATGGGGAGAAGGACGCCCACCCACTTCGCGCGCGTGAGCAGGCGAAGGTCGCGCTCTGGATCCACGGATCTACAGTACCGCGCTCGACCAGACCATTCGGCAGGGCCGATCGGCCCCATGCACGTGTGCGCATCGGTCCATATGGCGAACGCACGCACGGACGGGCCGCCGAACGCGGGGCGCGCCGGCACCGATCACGGGCCGGGCTGCCAGCCCGCCAGCCGAGTTCACGGGTTCCCCCGGGGGGAGATTCTCGTAGACTTCGCACATGACCTTCGAAATGTCGATGCGATCCGTCCCGATGACGCTCTACACGGAGCTGTTCGTCGTGCGCGGCGCAATCGTGACGCGGCAGCACCGTGTCACCGACATCCTCAACGAGGCGTCCGAGCCGTTCCTGGTTCTCGAGGACGTCTCTATGGAGGAGTTCGGCTCCAGCGACGTGCCGACACGGGCGGAGTTCGCCCAGGTCAACCTCGAGTCGATCCTCTTCGCGGTCTCCCTGCAGGCGGTGGATCCGATCCGGGAGCTCCGGACGGTGAAGACCTCAGAGCGCGCCCTGGTCTCCATCCCGCCATTCCGGGTGATCGGGAACATCCACCTGCTGCCCGACCGCAGCTTGCGGGACTCGCTCGCGGAGCTTCGGGGCAAGTTCGTGCCGGTGACCGACGCCGTCTTCTGGTCGGACCGGATGGGCGAGGGCCGCCAGACCGCGGCCATGGTCGCGGTCAACCAGGCACGCGCCCAGATCCTGGCGCCATACCACGAGGTGGATCCCTGGGCCGGAATCGGCGCCGCTGGCACGCCCTCGTCGTCGGCGCACCCGCCCGCCGGGCCGGGCGGTCCCGAGCCGGGCGCGCCCGGAGCCAGCTAGCGCCCCACCGGGAGGTCGAGCCGGCTTCCCCAGTCGGCCCAGCCGCCGTCGTAGACGGCCACGTCCTCGTGGCCCATGAGGGCCAGCACGAAGGCGAGCTTCGCGGCGCCAACGCCGGACGCGTCGTAGCAGATGACGCGACGGCCGGCGGCCACCCCGGCTCGATCGAGTAGCGCCCGCAGCGTGCCGCCGTCCGCGAAGCGGCCTGTGCCCGGCTCGCTGGTCATCGCAACCGGGAGGTTGACGGCGCCTGGCACGTGGCCGAGGCGCCGGGCATTGCCCTGGAAGCCGCGGTATTCGGCGGCCGCACGCGCGTCCAGGATCAGGGCGCCGGGAGACCCGACCAGCGACCGAAGGTCACCCGTCGTGATGCGGGTCCGCAGCTGGGCCCGCGGGGTGAAGGCCGCAGGGCCGGGCTCGCTCGCCGCGTGGCTGACCGGGCGCCCGGACGAGACCCAGGCGCCGTATCCGCCGTCCAGGATCCGCACGGATTCGAGGCCGTACGCGCGAAGGCTCCACCAGGTCCGGGCCGCGTACAGGCTGGCCGCGTCGTCGTAGACCACGACCGTGCTGCCGTTGCCGATGCCCGCGCCCGCGACGGCGGCGGCCACCTGGTCCGGCGGCGCGAGGAGGAGCACGGTGTCGGCCTCGTCCGGATCCACGAACGCGGCGCGCCAGTCCAGCCAGGTCGCGTTCGGGATGTGACCGCCGGCGAATGCGAGGCGCCCGGTTCCGTCCGGCCGCCATCGCACGTCGAGAATCCGGACTTCCGGCCGGCCGAGGTTCTCGGCGAGCCAGTCGGGGGAGGCGAGGAGCTCGGGTCGAGCGTGGGCGCCGGCCATCGCCGCCTATCATACGGACCCCATGCTCGATTCGACCGAGGCGCACCCGACGGCCCTCCCCGACCGCGAGAAGCTCGCCGCGCTTCGCGCAGCGCTGCCTGCCACCCGGGCCGGCATCTACCTCGATACCGGAAGCTGCGGCCCGATCCCGGTCGAAAGCGCTGCCGCCATGCGAGAGGCAGAGGATCGGGAGCTCGCCCTGGGCCGCGCCACCGGCGAAGCGAGCGACGAGCTGCTGGATCGAATGGCGGAGGCGCGCGCGGCGCTGGCCGCGATCCTGGGCACGGACATCGGCGGCGTGGCCCTGACGCATTCAACGACCGAGGGGATCGGCCTGGCCGTGGGGACGCTGGACTGGCGGCCAGGCGATCGCGCGCTCACCACCGGCCACGAGCACCCTGGCCTGCTGGGTCCACTGGCGGTCGCCCGGGACCGGCACGGCGTTGACGTGCGTGTCGCGGACATCGGCGATGGTGGCGACGATGACCGGACGCTCGCCGCGCTGGAGCACGAGCTCGCCTCGGGCAAGGTTCGACTCGTCGCCCTCTCCCACGTTTTGTGGACGACCGGGGCGGTGCTCCCCGTCGCCGAGGTCGTGCGGCGCTCGCACGCGCACGGCGCCGTCGTGGTGCTGGATGGGGCACAGGCCGGCGGCGCGATCCCGCTGCACGTGGACGACCTGGGCGCCGAGTTCTACGCGGTACCCGGCCAGAAGTGGCTGCTCGGCCCGCAGGGCACCGGCGCACTCGTCGTTCGCCCGGACGTCGCGGCCGCCAGCCTCCCGGCAGCGCGCGGGCAGTTCAGCGTCGCCGGCCCGGACCGGGTCGGCCGCGACGACGTCTGGCCGGACGCGCGCCGTTTCGAGGTGGCCGGCTTCCACGCTCCGTCGCTGGCCGGCCTCGCCCGAAGCGCCGGCTGGCTGGCCATGTTCGTGGGCCTGCCCTGGGCGCACGGGCGCGCCGCGCGCCTCGCGCACGAGGCCGCAGTCCGCCTGCACGAGACGCCGGGCGTGGCGCTCGTCACGCCCCTCGGCAGGATGGCAACGCTCGTCACGTTCCGTGTCGAGGGATGGCCCGCGGAGCGCGTCGCCGAGGAGCTGGTCCGCCGCGTCTTCGCGACCGTGCGACCGATTCCCAGCCTCGATGCCATCCGCCTGTCGGTGGGCTTCTTCACGACCGAGGAAGAGCTGTCGCGGACGCTCGACGTGGTGGCCCTGCTGGCGCGCCACACCCCCGCCTCGCTGCCTCCGCGTCCGGCGATCGAGTTCCTCGAGCGCCCGCCCACGTGAGCCAGCGGCAACCCGGCCCGGTCCGACAGCGATCCTGGCTGGAGGTCCGCAGGCGCCAGCTTCGCAGCGCACCCCCGCCGGTGTTCCGCGCGGTTCTCAGCAGCGTGGCCGTCGCGACCGTGCTGGGCGCGCTGTTCCTCGTCTACGACCTTGCCCTGGACGCCGGGGTCCGGCTTCCCGGCGGGGACCTGCGAACCCTGGCCGGGGTCACCTACGTGGTGGCAGTCACGGGGTTGGGAGCGTGGATCACGTATCTCGTCGTCCCACAGCCGGGGCGTCCCGGCGTTCGAAGCCGGTGGAGCGCGGCGCTCGGCATGTTCGCCGCCCTGCCGATCGCGTATCTCGCGCTCGTGATCCTCTTCCAGGTCGTGAAGCCGCTCCTCGTTCCCTAGCCCTTCGCCGCCGCGCCGCCGGCCCATCCCGCCGGTGCGGCCGCGCACCGGTCTGTGGGTCTGGCACTCGGAATCCGCTGGCACTATTGACGTCACTTGCAGTACTTTCGTTCGGCACTGATTCTCCGTGGCCCGGCAGTATCGTCGGGCCCACCACCCTCGAAGGTCGGAACATCCGTGGCCGTCCAGCCGGATCCGTATTTCGCGCTTCCCAGCCTCTACGGCGCGCCTGCCTACACGCGTCCCCCGCGCCC
>DATCGK010000285.1:0-4434 GCA_036508975.1 Candidatus Limnocylindrales bacterium | reverse complement strand
CCGGGTGAGCCGACGCTTCTACTACCGCTGGTTGCCCCGCTGGCAGGCGGCGGGCCAAGCAGGGCTGGTCGATCGCAGCTCGCGGCCGCTCCACTCGCCACGTCGGCTCTCGATCGAGCAGGAGCGCCACATCGCGGGCCTGCGCGCCGCCACCGGCTGGGGTCCCGACCGGATCGCCGTTCTCGTCGGGCTGCCGGGCTCGTCCGTCCACCGGGTGCTGCGCCGGCTCGGTCTCCTCGAGCGCCAGCGGGAGCCTGTCGCGATCGTCCGCTACGAGCACGCCGAGGCGGGTGGCCTCCTCCACGTCGACACCAAGAAGCTCGGGCGGATCGTCGGCGGTCCGGGTCACCGGGTGACGGGCAGCCGGGTGGACCAGAAGGAGGCCGTCGGCTGGGACGTCCTGCACGTCGCGCTCGATGACGCAACGAGGCTCGTGTACGCCGAGCTCCTGCCCGACGAGAAAGGTCGCACGGCGGCTCGGTTCCTCGTCCGGGCGGTGCGCTGGTTCCGGAGCCAGGGCGTGGTCGTCCGTCGCCTGCTCACCGACAACGGGGCGGCCTACCGGAGTCGGCTCTTCCGGCGAGCCGTCCGCCCGGCGATCGGTCGCCACACCTACACCCGACCGTATCGACCCCAGACCAACGGCAAGGCCGAGCGCTGGATTCGGACCGTGCTCACCGAGTCGCTCTACGTCGAAGTGTTCTGGTCATCCGACGAACGGCAGCCTTGCCCTCGAGCGCTTCATCGCGTACTACAACGAGGAGCGCCCGCACCTGGGCATCGATGGGCAGACCCCGCGCCAGCGCCTGGCGGTCAAGTTGGCCGCCTGACGCTGTGACCAATGTCCCGGGGGATTACACCTAGGCCGTTCTAGGCGGCCTCAGCGCGTGTCGTGACTTTCGCGACGGCTCGCGCCTCTTTCGTCCCGCCCACGCCACCAGCGGGACGGCGACCGTCGACAGAACGATCAACGTCCACGCCATCGCCATCGCCAGCACAGCGCAGACGAACGACGCGGCCGGCCATCGCCGCAGGGCGATGATGCCCACGGTGCAGGCGCCGGTCGCGACGAGTAACGCTGCCGGAAGCCCCGATCCGCTCACCGCGAGTACGTGCAGGTAGTCGAGGTGGGCCGCCAGTCCGGCGCCCGCGACGCCTACCCCGAGCAGCACGCCGACCGAGGCCAGGAAAGGCCGCCAAGTCCGGGCGGGGGCGACGACGAGAAGCCAGACGACCAGCAGGACGGGATAGACCTTGAGGGCGGCCAGGGCGACCGCGACGGCCATCGCCGAGCTCGGCCTGTCGCGCCGCCAGAGGTACCACGCGGCCAGCGTGCCGGCCAGGACGAAGCTGTCGAGGTTCCCAACCCCCACCTCGATCGAGAACGCGTACATCGCCGGAACGGTCAACGCGGCGGCCAGCAACGGGGCACGCGACCAGACCACGACGTATGTGCCCACGAGAGCAGCGATGGTGAGGGCCCACCATGGGAAGACGGTCCAGGCGCCGAGCAGCGCGAGGGGACGCCAGAGCACGGCGACCAGGGGAGGCGACACGAGGGGCGCCGCGAAGGTCTGCCAGTCGAGGACGTACCGGTCGCCGGGTTCGAGTGGACCGTAGAGGGAGTGGCCGGCGTTCAGGCGCTCGCCAGCGGCCAGGTACGTGTAGGCGTCCGGCGGAAGGTGCCACCTATAACCGCTCCAGAGGTAGACGGACCAGAGCGCGATGACTAGGAGCGGCAGCACGCCGACGAAGAGGCGCGCCATCCGTTGCGCCCGCGCGCCGCTGATAAGCCGGAGTTGAGTCATGCCCGTACAAGGATGGCGTGTCCGACGGCTAGCTGCTAGCCCTCCGATAGAACCCCGGGACAACCCCAATGCGGACGCGGACCGGGCGACCGGGGGCCGTTCAGTAGCGGATGGGGCTCTCCGGGCGCGGCTCGGGCAGAGGCCCGTCGAAGGAGACGCCGGTCGGCATCCCGCACGCGACCCCGGTGCCGTGTGCAGGATTATACCCTTGCGGGTTCTTGTCCAGGTACTGTTGGTGGTAGTCCTCGGCGAAGTAGAACGGGCCGGCGAGCGCAATCTCCGTCGTGATGCGGCCGAAGCTGGCCGCGGTCAGGCGCTCCTCGTACATGTCCCTGGACGCCTGCGCGAGCGCCAGCTCCCCGGCATCGGCGACCTGGATCATCGAGCGGTACTGGGTGCCGGTGTCGTTGCCCTGGCGCATTCCCTGCGTCGGGTCATGCGCCTCCCAGAAGGCTCGCAGCAGGGTCTCGAACGAGACGCGCGCCGGATCGTAGGCGACCCGGACCACCTCCGCGTGCCCGGTTCGGCCGCTGCAGACTTCCTCGTAGGTCGGGTTCGGCGTGCTGCCGCCCGCGTACCCCACCGCGGTGGTCGCGACGCCGGGGATCGCCCAGAAGCCCTTCTCGGCGCCCCAGAAACAGCCCATCCCGAAGGTCACGGTCCGAGTGCCGGCCGGCCATGGCCCGTCGATCGGCGTCCCGAGGACCGTGTGGCGCCCCGGCGCCATGATCGGCGCGAAGCGGCCGGGCAGTGCCTCGGCGGGGGAGGGAAGCTGCAGCTTCGCGGGGTCGGCGAACAGGAAGTCGAGGATGCCCATGCGAGTCTCCGTGGCGGGGTACGGTCATCCTATTCATTCGTCCAGATCGGTGCTCCGGACGGGCAACGCGAGCGCCCTGATCTCGGGGGCCGCGCGCGCCCCGATCGCCGATCCGTCGCACGACCTGGGGCGAAGGCGCTGCCCGTCCCTGCCGGCTACTCGCCGGGGGCGAGCCGGGCGAGCCGCTCGCCGGGGAGCGATCGGGGAAGCGAGACGCGCTCACCGTTCACGCGGCCGGCGTCGCGGGCCCACGACGGGCGTTCCCCGGGGACCTCGGATCGAACGACGCCCGGGTGGCGCGGGTCATGGCGCGGGTCGTGGCGCCCGAGCATCGGACGCGCCGGTGCCTGGCGGCCGGTGGCTGCCGGCCTGACCGGCATCGGTCTGCCGATCGACATCCGGGCTGGCGCCGCGGCGGGCGAACGTCCCGCGACCGCTGATCGTCCGCCGGCGGCGAACCGGGGCGCCGCCGCACGGCTGGGGCCGGCCGACCCGGCCGCCCGGGCAGCGCCTGCCGCGTGGCCGTGGCCGAGCTCGCCCGACCGGAGGCGGATCGGCTCGGGGCGGAGGTTGCGATCGGGGGTGAAGCCCGGGATCTCCTGTGTCTCGACTCTGCGCCCAAGCAGGCCCTCGATGTCGCGCAGAAGCTTCGCCTCGTCCACGCAGACCAGCGAGAGCGCGATCCCGTCGATGCCCGCGCGCCCCGTCCGGCCGATCCGGTGGACGTAGTCCTCCGGGACCATCGGAAGCTCGTAGTTGACGACGTGCGGGAGCGCCTCGATGTCCAGTCCCCGGGCCGCGATGTCGGTGGCGACGAGGATGTCCACCCGGCCCGCCTTGAAGTCGTTGAGGGCGCGAACGCGCTGCGGCTGGCTCTTGTTGCCGTGGATCGCGGCCGCGGCGATGCCGTCGCGGATCAGCTGGTCGGAGAGTCGGCTGGCGCCGTGCTTCGTCCGAGTGAAGATCAGGGCCTGGCGGATCACGCCGGTCCGGATGAGCTGGCTCAGCAGCTCGCGCTTCCGTTCGCGGTCCACCGGGTGGACGACCTGGCGGACCAGCTCGGCCGGCGTGTTGCGTCGCGCCACCTCCACGGAGGCCGGCCGGTCGAGGAAGCCGTCGGCCAGGCGCCGGATCTCGTCGGAGAACGTGGCCGAGAAGAGGAGGTTCTGGCGCTTGGGCGGAAGCAGGGCAAGGATCTTCCGGATGTCCCGGATGAAGCCCATGTCCAGCATCCGGTCCGCCTCGTCGAGGACCAGGATCTCGACCCGCGAGAGGTCGATGGTGCGCTGGCCCACGTGGTCCAGCAGGCGTCCCGGCGTTGCCACGACGATCTCCGGGCCCGCGCGCAGGGCGCGGACCTGGGGGTCGAATCCCACGCCACCGTAGATCGTGGTCGAGCGGAACCGGTGGCGGGCACCGTACGTCCGGAAGCTCTCCTCGACCTGGAGCGCCAGCTCGCGCGTCGGGACGACGACGAGGACGCGGATCGGCGCCCGCCGGTCGCTCGCCGGCGTGGCGGCCCCGAGGATCTGGAGGATCGGGAGGACGAACGCGGCCGTCTTGCCGGTCCCGGTCTGGGCACCCGCGAGGACGTCGCGGCCCGCGAGCACGAGCGGGATCGCGGCCGCCTGGACGGGCGTGGGCTCGGTGTAGCCCTGGTCCGCGACGGCGCGGAGGAGCTCGGGCGTCAGCCCGAGTTGATCGAATGACATGGAAATGACGCTCCTGGCGAGGCCCTCCCGCGCGATGGCGGGGCCCGGTCAGGGCGCTGGATGGATCGGGATCGCGGCTGGGAAACCGTGGCGCTGA
>DATCGK010000284.1:0-4038 GCA_036508975.1 Candidatus Limnocylindrales bacterium | reverse complement strand
CTTGCGCTCGGGCGGTTCCTCACCGCCGTCGGGGCGCTCGACGCCGGCGGCGCCTTCGGCGGCATGGGAGCGTCGCGCGAGATGACGGTCGCGACGCTCGTCGAGCCGGTGCTGATGCTGGTCGTGTTCTCGGTGTCCGTTGTGGCTGGCACGACCGACCTCGGCGCCATCGCCGGCCATCTCTCGCTCCGGCGCGGGTCGTTCGGCGCGCCCGACATCCTGGCGCTGTTCGCAATGCTTGTGCTGCTCCTGGCCGAGACCGGCCGCATCCCCGTCGACAACCCCGACACGCACCTGGAGCTCACGATGCTGCACGAGGGAATGCTGCTCGAACACTCGGGACCCGGGCTCTTTTGCCTCGTCCTCGCCCACCACACGAAGCAGATCGTGGTCATGGCCCTCGTGCAGGCGCTGTTCCTCCCGTGGATACCCGCGAGCACGGCGCTCTTCGCGCTGGCGCTCGGGCTGGGCGCGTTCGCCGCGCGCACTCTGGTTCTCGCGATCTTCCTCGCCCTCGTCGAGTCGTCGTATGCGAAGCTGCGGTTCTTCCGTCTGCCGCAGTTCCTCAGCATCGGTTTTCTGAGCGCGTTCCTCGCGGTCGCGCTGAGGCTCCTGTGAGCCCGGAGCTGGCGACGCGCCTCATCGACGCTCTCGGGGCGCTCCTGCTGTTCACGATGATCCTCATCCTGGCCGCCGGGCAGCTCTACCGGGCCATTTACGCGGTGGCCGCGCAGTCGGTCCTCATCGCGCTCGCGGGCGCCGTGCTCGGCGCCACGACCCACAACCTCGATCTGTGGATCGTCGCCGGCATCACGCTTTTGGTCAAAGCGATCGCGCTGCCCTGGCTGCTCTTGCGGGTCATCCGCCGCGTCGGGATCCGCCGCGAGATCGAGCCGGTGGTCCCCATCACCGCCACGCTCGCCATCGCCGGCGGCATCGTCGTGCTCGCCTTCCACCTCTCGTCGTCCCTCGGCGCGGTGAGACAAGCCATCACCGGGAACGCCCTGCCCGTCGGCATCGCGCTCACGCTCATGGGCGTCCTGGTGATGATGTCGCGCCGCGAGGCGCTGACGCAGATGGTGGGGCTGTTCGCCTCCGAGAACGGGATCTTCTTCACCGCGATGGCGGTCAGCCAGGGGATGCCGCTCATCATCGAGATCGGGGTCGTCCTCGACGTGATCCTCGGCGCGCTCGTCATGGGGGTCATGGTGCTGCGCGTGCGGTCGAGCGTCGATGCCGACATCGCCGAGCTGGATCGGCTGCGGGGCTAGGTCTCGTGACGACGCTCTTGTGGATCCTGCCGCTCGTCCCGGTCGCGTTCGGCCTCGCGATGCTCGGTGTCAGGGACCGGCGCCTCTTCCACGCGCTCGACCTTGCGAGCGCCTCGGCGACCGGCGTGCTCGTGGTGATCGTCGCGCGGACGGTCATGCGCGACGGCTCGCTGCGGGCGGCCGGGGTGTTCGCCGCCGACGCCGTGACGGTGGTGTTCCTCGGACTCATCGCGCTCCTGGGCCTCGCGACCGCGATCTACACGATCGGCTGGATGCGGCGCGAAGTCGCCGGCGGGGACATCGAGGAGCGTCGCCTCCCGGCGTACTTCGCGCTCGTGCAGGCCTTCCTCGCCACCATGCTCGTCACGGTGCTCGCCGACAACCTCGGCGTCCTGTGGATCGCCATGGAGGGGACGACCATCACCTCGGCGCTCCTCGTCGGGTTTCGCCGCGACCGCTACGGGCTCGAGGCGGCCTGGAAGTACATCATCGTCACCACGATCGGCATCTCGTTCGGCCTGTTCGGGACCGTGCTGGTGTATGCCGCGACCGCGCACGCCCTCGGCGGGGCGGCGGCCGGGGCGATGAACTTCACGACGATCGCCGCGATGGCCCACCGGCTCGACCCCGGCATCGTCCGCATCGGGTTCATCTTCGTGATCGTCGGCTACGGCACCAAGGCCGGCCTCGCTCCGATGCACATGTGGCTCCCGGACGCGCACAGCCAGGCGCCAAGCCCCGTCTCGGCTCTCCTGTCGGGCGCGCTGATCAAGTGCGCCCTGTTCGGCATCATCCGCTTCCACACCATCGCCCGGGGCGCTTGCGGCCCCGCGTTCTCCGGGCGCCTCCTCCTGCTGTTCGGCCTCGTTTCCGTCGTGGTCGCCACGCCGTTCATCCTGACCCAGCGGGACCTCAAGCGGCTGCTCGGCTACCACAGCGTCGAGCACGTGGGCATCGTCGCGCTCGGCCTCGGGATCGGCGGACCGGTTGGGACCTACGCCGCGTTCCTTCATATCTTGAATCACGGGGTGACCAAGGCGCTGGTCTTCTTCGTCGCGGGCGACGCCCTCGGCCGTTACGGCAGCCGCGACATGGGCAGGATCCGGGGATTCCTGCGCGCGGCGCCTTTCGCCGGGACCTTCCTCATGCTCGGCGCCTTTTCGTTGGCGGGCATGCCGCCCTTCTCGATCTTCGTGAGCGAGCTGCTCGTGCTTCGCGCGGGTATCGCCGCCGGCCGCTACGTGACGATCGCGATCTTCCTGGCCATGGTCGTGGTGATCTTCGCGGGGCTCATCCACCACGCCGGCAAGATGGCGTTCGGCGAGCCCGACGAGGCCGTGCGGCGCGGAGGTGAGGCGCTATCGGGGGTGCTCGCGATGGGGCTGCTCGCGGCGGTGATGCTGCTCCTCGGGCTCACCGTGCCCCCCGGGCTCGACCGCATCCTCACGCGCGCCACCGAGGTGACCCTTGGCTCCTGAGCTTCACACCATCCCCGCGCTTTCCGCCGCCGTCGTGAGCAAGCGTCTCGGCTCCCGGTTGGGTGGCCGTGTCGCCTTTTCGAGCGCGCCCCGAGGGCGGGACGTCACCGCGCGCCTCGAGCGGGCCGACGACCTCCTCGAGGCCGTTCGCGAACTCTCGGGCGGCCTCGGCATGGGACTCGCGACCGTGGTCGCCACCGACGAGCGGCGGGAGAGGGAAGGCGATTTCAAGGTGCGCTACGTCTTCGAGCCCGCCCGGCCTACCGGAGAGCCGCTCGCCGACCTGTTCGTGTCGGTGGTCGTGTCCGCCGGCGCCACCCAGCCCGAGGTGCCCTCGATTACGCCGCTCCTGCCAGCGGCGGATTGGCACGAACGAGAGATGCGCGATCTCTTCGGCATCGAGCCGATCGGACACCCCGACCCGAGGACGCTGGTCCTGCACGACGGCTGGCCGGCCGGGCTCTACCCGTTGCGGAAGGACTTCGACGCGCGCAGGCAGCCGGAGAGGCTGCCGGCTCCGGAGTTCCCGCATGTCGTGGTGGAAGGCGAAGGGGTCTTCGAGATCCCGGTCGGTCCGATCCACGCCGGCATCATCGAGCCGGGACACTTCCGGTTCAGCTCCGTCGGCGAGACCGTGCTCCACCTCGACGCGCGGTTGTTCTTCACGCACCGGGGACTCGAGAAGCGGGTGGAAGGCCTCACGTCGCGCGACGCGTTCTTCATCGCCGAGCGGCTGTGCGGCGCGTGCTCGGTCTCGCACGCTCTCGCTTTCGCCGAGGCGGTGGAGCAGATCGCCGGCGTCACGGCGCCCCCGCGCGCGAGGTTCCTGCGCGTCGTCGCGCTCGAGCTCGAGCGGCTCTACAACCACGTGGGAGACATCGGCAACATCTGCGCGGGCGCCAGCTATCACGCGGGCACGTCGGCCGGGATGCGCCTGAAAGAGACGCTCCAGCGCGAAAACGAACGGCTCACGGGCAACCGATTCCTGCGGGGCTTCGTGGTCCCGGGCGGCGTGTCCCATGACGGGGCAGCCCGGGCCGCCGCGATCGACCGGCTCGCTCGCGAGACCGGCGACCGGCTCACCGAGCTGATGCAGGCCCTCGAGCGCAACCCGTCGGTCGTGGACCGCCTCGACGACACGGGGATCCTGACCCCCGAGGAGGCCCGGGATCTCGGGGTGACCGGCGTCGCGGCCCGCGCGAGCGGGATCGACCGGGACGCGCGCCGCGACCACCCGCACGCGGCATTCGAGGGGCCGGGCGCGGTCGTCCCGCGCGTTTCAACCGACT
>DATCGK010000283.1:0-5434 GCA_036508975.1 Candidatus Limnocylindrales bacterium | reverse complement strand
CACGGTGAAGTCCCACTTGTTGACGTGATGCTCTTCGTCGGCCGGCGTGAGGACCTCGGACTCGTCGATGTAGTCCACGCCCAGGGCTTCCAGCACCTGCGCCTCGACGAAGTGCCCGATGCGGGCCTTCGCCATGACCGGGATCGACACCGCCGCCATGATCCCCGTGATCATCTCGGGATCGGACATGCGGGCAACGCCACCGGTGGCGCGGATGTCGGCCGGCACGCGCTCGAGCGCCATCACGGCGACGGCGCCGGCGTCTTCGGCGATACGGGCCTGCTCCGGGGTGACGACGTCCATGATGACGCCGCCCTTGAGCATCTGGGCGAGGCCCTTCTTGGTGGCCCAGGTAGAGGTTTCGGTCATGGCAGGTTGGGCTCTCCGAGACACGTGAGTGGTCGGCCGGCCGGCTGGCCCCGGGGTCGTCGCCCGTTCGAACCGGTTGGGTCCGACGTCACCGTCGTATTATCGCACGGGCGCCCGGGAGGGCCCAGTACGAGGCGCCACGCGCCTGTCCACCGTCGCCGTGTCGGCGCGCCGCAACGGACGCGCGAATGTTCACTGTGAGTGAACGCAGGTCCCGCCACGGGGATTGCGGCTCTCTTGGGCTCCCCCCAGCGTCATCGTTCGGGGCTCGGGTGAGGCCGCCGCCGGTTCGATCGTGCGTGGCCGCTGCGGAACCGGCTCCCGGGTGGCGTGGACACGGGGCAAATGGGCCCGGATACCGGGAGGTTGTTCACGCGGAGTGAACTCACGCGGGCATGCGGGCTCGGAGGGCACGCGGGCCAGGCGCGCACCCGGCTGACTAGCGGACCAGGGTCCGCACGACCCTCGACATCAGCGTCGTCGCGCGCCGGGCGGACGCGGGCGAGAGGCGGCTGAGCGCCTCGACCAGACCCAGGACGTCCTCGTCGGGGAGGCCGTCGAGGAGGCGGACGAGGCGCAGGATCGTGTCGTCGGGGACCTCGCCCAGCAGGCGGAGCGCGCGCTCCAGCTCCGTGGGCTCGAGGCGCGAGACCAACCCCACGGCGCGGTCGAACAGGCGGACGAAGACCAGGAACGTCGCCAGCCACTCGCGGAGGCGGACAAGCTCCGCCTCGCCGGGGTGCAGCGCAAGGGCGTCGTTCGTGTCCGCAAGCGTCGACTCCAGCACCACGACGATGGGGTCGCCTTCGCGAACCTTCCGCTCCGCGACGACGCGGCCGAACCAGCGCCAGTGGTCGCCCACGGCCATGTAGGCGGTGCCGGCGGGTCCGCGCCGTCCAACCCGACGAGGTTCCGCAACGCGCTCGACCAGGCCCCACGCCTCGGCTTCGGCAAGGGCCAGGCTGGCGGCCCGGTGGCTCAGGCCCAGGGCCTCGCGGACCTCGCGCTCGGTGAGCGGCTCCTGGCGGGCCATCAGGTAGGCGTGCACGCGCGCGATCGCCGGCGCGACGCCCCACGCGGCGCCCATCTCACCCCAGGCATTGGCAAGCTCGAGGCGGATCTCCTCGGCGATGGGCGAGGCCGGGCGCGATGTCGCCTGGGCGAGGGGGGCGGAAGCGGAGGCGGCGTCAGTCACATCCGCATGCTACCGCGCCGGGCTGAAACCTGTCCCCGCCTGATAGCCGATTTCGAGCGCGGCTCGGCGTTGGCGGCAGCGTGGCCCACCCGGCGGCTGCGTGGTCCGTCCGCCGCGGCGTATCGTTGCCTCATGCCCGCCCACCGTCTCGACACCGTCGCCCTCGACCGCGCCTTCGCCCTCGCCGCGCGCCAGGTGGAGGACGGCGTCGTCCCCTTCGTCATCCTCGGCGTCGCCAACACCGCTGGAACGATCCGCCTCGAGGCCGTCTCGCCGAAGGATGGCGCGCCGCTCGGCGTCGGAGCCGTCTGCCTGCTGGCGTCGATCACCAAGCCGATCGTCACCACCGCGGTCATACGGCTGGTCGGGGACGGGCGCTTCTCACTGACCGCGCCGCTGTCTACCTGGCTGCCGGAGCTGGACACTCCCGGCCGCCCCCCGATCACCGCCTGGCACGTCCTGACGCACACCACCGGCCTGGGCGAGGTGGACATCGAGGAGCTGCTGCTGGCGGGCGGCGACCGCGCCGAGCTCCTCCGCCGCACACTTGCCCTGCCACAGGAAGCCGCCCCGGGCTCCCGGTTCAAGTACGTGACCTGCACCTTCGAGCTGCTGGCCGAGGCCGTCGAGCGGGCGACCGGTACGCCGCTGGAGCAGGTGCTGCGCGACGAGTTGCTGGACCCGCTGGGCATGGCCGACACGCGCTTCGACCCGCGGCCGGATCTCGCGGCACGGATGGCGCCGGTGGCCGTGGGCGGCTGGGGCGGAGCGCCGGGACCGCAGCTCCTGGATCCCGCCATGGCGTCGCTGATGGTGCGCGGCTATATCGGGCTGCGCATGGCCGGTGGCGGGCTGTGGAGCTCGGCGGCGGACCTGCTCCGCTTCGGCCGCGCGATGCTGGGCGGCGGCGAGCTGGAGGGCGTGCGGGTGCTGGCGCCTGCGTTCGTGGACCTGGCAACGCGCGAGGTCACCGTCGATGGTCTCGGAGCGGCCGGCGACCCGCTGGCGGACGATCACTACGCCATCGGCTGGGGGAAGCCCGGCGCGGCATCGCCGGCGTCGGCGTCGGCATTCGGACATGGCGGGATGTCAGGGACGCGCCTCTGGATCGATCCCGCGCACGACCTCGTCTTCATCTACCTCACCGGCGTCTGGGGCCTGCCGACGCAGCCGATCGATGCGGCGCAGAACGCGGTGTACGCGGCCGTTCGCTGAGCCACCGCGGGGACGACACGCGCCCGCCTTCGGCCCTATTCTCACGCGATTGCGCGGCGCGAAGAGCGCGTCGCGGGCTGGTTTGGGACGAGGAGCGTGGGCATGGCTGACCTTCCGCTGGTGCTGAGCGACGTGGCTCGCTGGTACGCCGCGACAACGCTCGCACTGGGCGAGCGGACGGGGCTGCTCGGGGCGCTGCTCGACGGTGGCGGGTCGGCCGCCCAGCTCGCGACCACCGCCGGGGTGGACGCGCACAACGCGATGGTCTGGGCCGACGCGATGGTCGTTGCCGGGTACGCACGAGCCAAGGACGGCCAATACCTGGCGGACGAGGACGCGCTGGGGATCCTGCGGGGCGGCGCGCCGTTCGACCTGCGCGCGGTGGTCGAGATCCTCGCCCCGCTCGGCGCCCTGCTGCCGAGGGTGGAGCAGGCGATGCGAGACGGCGCGGGGATCACGTCGGTCGAGCTCCAGGCATCGCTCGGCGCCCTGCCGGAGCGCATCAACCGTCCGATGTACGCGGCATACCTCCTCGACGGCTGGATCGCCGGCCACCCGGAGCTCCAGGCCGGCCTGACGGCCGGGATCGACGTGGCCGAGATCGGGCCGGGGGGCGGGGAGGCGCTCCGCCTGCTCGCGGCGGCCTTCCCGGCATCGCGCTTCACGGGCTACGACCTGGACCCGCTCCAGGTGGCGCGCGCCAACGCCGCGGCGACCGGGGCGGGCCTGGCGAACCTTTGGTTCGAGGTACGCGACGCGGCCCGGCTGCCGGCCGGCGCCTTCGACCTCGTGTGCGTCTTCGACGCCCTCCACCACTTCGGGCAGCCGGCGGCCGCGCTCGCGGCGGTCCGCGCGTCGCTGCGCGAGGGGGGCTCGTTTCTCGTCGCCGAGTCGTCACTGTCGGGCGACCCGACCACCGATGCCGCCGACCCGATGGGCATCCTGATGTACGGCTCCGATCTCCTGTACTGCTTCCAGGAGAGCAAGGCCGACGGCGGCGTGGGCCTGGGCGCGACGTGGGCCGGGGACGGCCTCGAGGGGCTGCTCGCCGAGCACGGGTTCGGCATCGCCGCGACGCACGTCTCGGACGCCGGGTACGCGGTGGTCCGGGCGGTCCCGACCGGGAGCGCGTGACGGAAGATCGCGGACGCCACCCGGTCCCGCCACCCTGAGCGTGGCCACGGTGGTGCCCCGGCGGGCCACCCTGGCATGGCGCTCTCATTTGGCGGGGCGCGCCACCGCCGCGGGACGACACACAACCGCGGGACAACAACCGCGGGACGCCCTTGACACCCGCCCGCGCCGAGGCGTAGATTCCCCCTTGGTTGCTCATCTGAGTGGACTAATGCTCATATGTGCAGATCAGACCAACCGGAGGATCCGTGCAGGCAGCGCGGCGTCGGGGCACGAGCGACACGCGGCTGATGGTGCGCATCGCGCAGATGTACTACCGGATGAACCTCAGCCAGGAACAGATCGGCGAGCGGCTCGGCCTGAGCCGGTTCCGTGTAGGTCGCCTGCTGGACCGCGCGCTCCGCGAGGAGATCGTGCGGATCGAGGTCGTGCACCCTGACGCGCGCCTCGTGGACCTGGAGGAGCAGCTGGTCCAGCGCTTCGGTCTCAACGCCGCCGTGGTCGCGGATGTCCCCGCGGCAGCAGGCGCCGGCCCGGAAGCGGACGACCTGGCTAGAAACGCCGTCGCAGAGGTGGCCGTGGACTACCTCCAGGCCCGGCGCCCCGCTGGCGCCATCGCCGTCTCCTGGGGCCGCACGATGCTCGCGCTCGCCCGTCGCCTCCCGGACGGCTGGACGCAGGCCACCGAGATCGTCCAGATCAACGGCGCCACCTCCAGGTCCGCGCAGCCCACCCGTGCCAACGAGATCGTGGACCGCTTCGCCACCACGACCGGCGCCTCGATCCGCCTCCTCGCCGCTCCCGCCATCGTGGGCACGCCGGAGCTGCGCTCGGCGCTCGGCGAAGACCCGGGCATCCGCGAGACCCTCGCTGCCGCCCGCTCCGCTCCCACGGCGATCTTCGGGTTGGGCATCCCAGCCGCGGACAGCCCCCACCTCGAGTCTGGCTTCGTGAGCGGGGACGAGCAGGCGCGCCTGCGGGCGATCGGAGCGGTCGGCGACATCATCGGCCGCTTCGTGGACGGCGAGGGCCGCATCGCCTGGCCGATGCTGGACGAGCGAAGCGTGGGCCTGCCCCTGGACGACCTCCGGGTGAAGCCGCTCTCGATGGGCCTCGCGGCCGGTGCGGGGCGCGGTCCAATTGCGCTGGCGGCGATCCGCGGCGGCTACATCAACGTGCTGGCGACGGACGACGCGACCGCCGCCTGGGTGCTGGCCCATGGCTGAGCGCCGGCTGCCGAACGAGGAGGTCGTGCGCCAGCTGGTGGAGCGCGCCCTCGAGAGCCGGGAGGCTGGTTCGGCCCCGAACGCCGCGGCCTCGCCGAACGCCGCGGCCCCAGCCGACGGCACCGCCGCCACCGCCGCCGTCGGCTCGAAGACCGTTGCCGCCTCCGCCACCGGCCCGAAGACCGTCGCCATCGGTGCCGACCACGGCGGCTTCGCCCTGAAGGGCGTCCTCGTGAAGCACCTCGCGGAACACGGCTACGGCGTCACCGACTGCGGCACCAACGGCCCGGACGCC
>DATCGK010000282.1:0-2087 GCA_036508975.1 Candidatus Limnocylindrales bacterium | reverse complement strand
CGCTCACCGGAATCGAATGCCCGGCACTGCTGCTCGCCGGCGAGCACGACATCGTGCCGCCCGCCGCCGTGCGCGCCGCGGCCGCACGGATCCCGCGCGGCGAGTTCGTGCTGGTCCGCGGCGCCGGGCACTGGCTTCCCCGCGACGCTCCGGAAGCCGTCGGCGCTCACCTGCTCGAGATGATCACCCGGATCGAGAACCTGCGCCCATCGTGAGAAGCCGGAGGGGGTCGACGCGTCGCTTGCCGACGAGGAGGTGGAGCAGCTGCGCCAAGAGTGGCGTCTGGGGCGGATGAAGCGGTCTCGACGGCATCACTGGCCGCTGACAACCGGTGGGTGGACGCACCGCATAGCGGTCGATGAGCTAGGGGCCGGGCAGCGCAGGGTCGGGCCGTGGTTCCGCGAAGGCCACTCGAGCGTGCAGCAGGAGTTCTCGGAGTGCGGGGCTCTGCCTGGCCCTCCAGACCAGGGCGAGCACCGCGGGAGTCTCGATGTCCTCGATGGTGAGTGCGATCAGGCGGCCGTCGTGGGTGGCGGTCATGGACGCGCTGAGGATGGCGATGCCGAGCCCGCGGATGGCCAGATCGGCGACGGCGTCCGGGGCACTGGCCTGCAACGCGATGCCGGGCTGGATGCCCCTGGCTACGCAGGCCTGGTCGAACACGGCCCGGATCCCGGTCCCTGTGGGCAGGGACACGATCGGGTACGCGCCCAGCTCGGCCAGGGTCACCTCCTGTCGGCCCGCCAGCGGATGGCCGGCCGGCACGGCCGCCACGACCGGCTCGCTGATGATCGACATGGCCTCCAGGCCGGCGGGCGGCGTGCCGGGCGCTCCGACGAGGGCCAGGTCGCTCGCGCCGGTGCGTACGGCCGCGACGAGCCGGTCCGAGCTGTCCTCCCACAGGGTGATCTCGACGCCCGGGTGGGCGAGGTGGAACGCCGAGAGGGCGTCGAACAGCGGGGTGACGTTACACGCGGTGACCATGCCGACCACGAGCCGACCCCGGATCAGCTCGGTCACGTCGTCCACCGCCTGGCGCACGTCGTCGACGGACGCGAGCACCGCGCGGGCGTGCACGAGGGCCGCCGCCCCGGCCGTGGTCAATGTGGCGCTGCGGCCCGACCGGTCGATGAGCTGCGCGCCGAGCTCGCGTTCGAGCTGGCGGATCTGGGCGCTGACTCCCGACTGGCTGATGTGCACCCGCTCGGCCGCACGCGTGAAGTTCGCTTCCTCGGCCACCGCGATGAAGTACTCCAGCTGCCTCAGTTCCATACTCAGAGATTCTAGTTCCGAGTAGAACGATTTGTTGGACTTCTGATGTGGGGTCGACCAGACTCGACGGTGTCGGACCTCCACCCTGAACGGAAGGACCCCTATGCCGGACAACGAGAGAGCACGCACGCCCGAAGACCTGACCCGCTTGTTCGTCGAGCGCTCCAACGAGGGCGATGCGGCAGGTGTCGCGGCGCTCTACGAGGAGCAGGCAGTCATGGCCTACCCGCCGGGTGGCCAGACGGTGGGCCGCGATGCCATCCGCGCGTTGTGGGCCAAGGTGCTGGCGAACGCGCCGCGCTTCGAGCAGGAGGCACCGCTGCCGACGCTGATCAGCGGCGACATCGCGCTCACCTCCACCCCGCCGCGAGACGGCGCGGGTGCCCGCGCGCAGGTGGCCCGCAGACAGCCCGACGGCACGTGGCTGCGCCTGCTCGACCAGCCCGAGTTCGTCACGCCAACCCGCCCAGAGGCACCCCCCACATGACACCGCCCACAAGCCAGCGTGGATCCGCAACCGTCGCCGGCATCCCCGTCCGCTGGGTCACCCGCAACCACGCAACCGGCGACGCGGCTCGCCGCCGTCGGTTCGACACCCGACTGGACCCGCCCGGGCAAGCGCCGCCTGGATGCCGGTGCCAGCCTGATCGACCAAGGGCTCCCCGGTGCCTACGGTCGCTGGCTCTACTCCCAACTAGACCCGGTCACCCACCTCGAGCACTTCGCTCATGGGCCGACGATCCTGTTGGAGAGCGGACAGGACGACGTCCACGTCCCTGTGGAAGCCGCGCACCGGTTCGTGGCCGCACTGACAG
>DATCGK010000281.1:0-6570 GCA_036508975.1 Candidatus Limnocylindrales bacterium | reverse complement strand
ACATCCAGCCGGCCGTTGAGCGGGTGCGGGTGGGGTTGGTGTCCATGGTGGCGTCCCGATCCGGGCCCGAGGAGCCTTGGTAGGGGACCGGCGGAGCCCATCGTCCGGTCGCGCTGGGGTGCAGACGCCGGTGGGGGCGATCCGGTTGCCTCGGGCCGACCACCTGTGCCCGGCGACCCCCGCACCGCGAGTGATCCTCCCCGGTCCCGTGCCGCTCGCACGTCAATCAGAGACGCATGGCTCTTGAAGATGCGTTCTCGGTCTGCAAACAGCCCCGGTGTCGGGGGAGGCAGTCCGGGGCGGAAGCGGCATGATCTCTGATTGTCGGGCCGAGGATCCGGCCCAGTTCCCGTCCCGGGACGCATACTTCGCATAGGCGGGCCCCACGGCGACGTCATCCGCCCCTGGGTGCGGCGGCTGTCTCGGCTCCGGCGCGAGTCCCCCCTGGTCCGAGAGGCACTCGATCGCGACGATCGCGGCGGACATCATTACCCTGCCCTGACAAGAGTGCCCGCGAGGCCCTGCGATGACCATGAGCCCGATCCCCGGTCGACTTATGCCCCCGCCCCCGGCACGACGAGATCGAGCTTGGCTGTTGCTCGGCGCGACAGTCCTGGGGATCGATCTCCTCCTGGCCGGTGGGATCCACGGCGATTCCGGCGTGCGGTTCGACACGGGGGTTGCGTTCGCGGCGAACCCCGCCGACAACCCCGTCCTCCTCCTGGGCTCTACGTTCGATCGGACCGGCTGCCCCACGGTGCCGCTCGTGATCGGTTCCGGCTATAGCGTCTTCTGCGACGACTGGTCCGCAATCACCTCGCTCGACTACCGCGCCCAGGTCGTCTCGCTGCACGCCGCTGGGCATGACGTCGTCAACGAGTACACGGGTCCCATGCCGCAGGCACTGCGCTGGCAGGAAGGGATCGCCGAGGTCAAGAAGGCGCTCGGCGACCCCCGCCTGATCACCGACGCCTACGGGACGCCAACGCTCGTCTACATGTACACCCATGAGCCGTACGGCTCGCTCGAGTTGCGGTTCGACACCTACGCCCGCCTCGTGCGGATCAACGCCTGCCTCACCCACTGACCGGCGGCGGGGATGAGAGGCGGCGGAACGTCGCCCCCTTGACTCCACGCCACTCGGAACTGACGCCAGGCCCGTCACGGCGTGCCGTTGACACAGGCGTGCCGTCCGGACTGGACCGCGCCCGCCTCGCACTGATAGGGTCGCGCGAGTGTCGGCGCCCGGATGCGGGAGCCCTGAGAGCCGAGGGGAACGCTTGGGGGACCTGGGAGACCGCGCGGAGCGGATCGCGGAGGAGCGGATCCGAGCCGCCCTGCCTCCGGACACCCGCTGCTACGCGAACGTGCGCTTCGTTGCCCGCACGCGCCCGACCGGACCAGCCCACGACGGCGAGGCGGATCTCGTCATCGTGCACCCGGAGCACGGCCTGCTCGTGATCGAGGTCAAGTCCGGCGAGCCGTCCCGTGACGCGCGGAACCGATGGTTCATCGGCGGCCACCAACTGACGCGCAGCCCCTTCGAGCAGGCCGAGGACGCCAAGCACGACCTGGTCGGTGCCATCGGCGAGCTCCTGGGTGTCATCGGTGGCGACCGGCCCAGGGCGGGCCACGCCGTGGCGTTCCCGGACGCGGACCTCGCCAGCCTCCCGCCCGGCCACGTGCTCCTGGGGCCCGACGCCGCCACGGAGATCATCCTCGACGCCGCGGCGCTGGCGGACACGGCCAGCACGCGAAACGCCCTCGAGCGAGCCTGGGAGTGGTGGACCGGCGACGGCACCCGCGGCCGCCCCCTCACGCAGGCCCAGGCGGAGCGCATCCACGAGTACCTCGCGCCCACCGTCGCCCTCCGCCGCCTCGTCCGCCGCGATGTCGAGGACGGCCGCGACCGTCTCATCGACGCCTCGCGAGCCCAGAAGATCGTGCTCAACCAGAACCGGTCCAAGCGGCGCCTCGAGATCGTGGGGCCGGCCGGGAGCGGGAAGAGCCTCGTGGCCGTGGAGCGGGCCCGACGCCTCGCGCGCGAAGGCTTCCGCACCCTGTTCGTCTGCTTCAACCAGCCGCTGGCGACGGCGGTGGGGCGCGAGATCGACGAGGACGCCGAGCCCGTCGAACGCCGCCCGGTCGTCACCACCTTCCACCGGCTGTGCGAGCGACTGGGCACGCAGGCGGGCGTGCTCCCCGCGAAGCCGGCCGGAGCGCTCCCCCGGGACTGGTGGGACAACACCCTCCCCGCTGCCCTGGACGCCGCGATCGACGCGCTGCCCGGCGAGCGGTTCCACGCCGTCGTCATCGACGAGGGCCAGGACTTCGAGCCCGCCTGGTTGACCTCGCTGGGGTTCCTCCTCCACGACCCCGCAGGCGGCGTCCTGTGGGTCTTCCACGATCCCGGCCAGGCGCTCTTCCGGGACGATCGCGTGGCGGAGCTGGGTCTCGACCGCCTGGAGCTGTTCGAGGACTACCGCTCGCCCGCGCCCGTCGCGGAGCTTGCCGCCCGCTTCTACCACGGCCCAACGGAGCCCTATGCCATGACGGAGCAGGGCCGCCGGCCGGTGGTCGTCGCGGCGGAGCCCGGGCGCGACACCGTCGAGGCCGTGCGCAAGCAGCTCCACCGTCTGCTCGAGGTCGAGGAGATCCGGCCGTGGCACGTGGCGGTGCTGTCGGGCGTGTCCGCCACGCGGAGCGAGGTCTGGAAGAAGCGCCGCTTCGGCAACGTCGAGCTGTGGAACGGGGCCATCGACGACGCCGGCGCCTCGCTGGGCCTGCCGGCCGAGGAGATCCCGGACCCGCCGCCCGACGCCGGCATCGTCCTGTTCGAGACCATCCGCCGGTTCAAGGGCCTGGAGCGCCCGGTGGTCATCCTTTGCGAATTGCCCGAAGAGGGCCAGCGCCTCGACCAGCTCCTCTACACGGCCTTCACCCGCGCGACGGCGCACCTCGTGGTCATCGCGCCACCGACACTCGCGACCCGCCTGGACCGAGGCGGAGGGGACCGAAGCGGCGTGGACCGGGGCGGTCCTGCCGGGGCTTGACCCATCGAGTAGTCTAAGCAGGCTTAGACTAAGAAGAGTTAGATAAAGGACCACGGTGGTCGAACGGTTCGTGGATCGGCACCTCGAGCGGCGGGCGCTCGAGGACGCGTGGGCGTCCGGCCGCCCCGAGCTCGTCGTCGTCCACGGGAGGCGGCGCGTCGGCAAGAGCGAGCTGCTCGCCCGGTTCACCGCGCGCAAGCCGTTCGCGTACTACGTCGCTGCGCAGCAGCTCGAGCGGGACCAGCTGGCGGATCTCGGCGCCGCTCTCGCGCCGCTCTCCACGGGCTTCCGGCGCGGTCGCCCGCCGAGGCTCGCGCTGCGGGACTGGGACGAGCTGCTCGGGGTCGTAACCGCCGCGGCGGGGAAGCGCAGGATCGGCCTGGTCCTCGATGAGTTCCCGTACCTCGTGGACGCAAACCCGGCGCTGCCGTCCCTCGTCCAGCGCTGGTGGGATGGCGTCGGCTCGAAGGCCAACGTCATGCTGGTCCTCAGCGGGTCGCAGCAGGCGATGATGACCCGCCTCGTGTCCGAGGAAGGCGCCCTGTACGGGCGGCCGACGCGGCGCCTCCACCTCCGTCCGTTCGACTACTTCCATGCGGCCCAGTTCGCCCGTGGGTGGTCACCGGAGGACCGGATCCGGCTGTACGCCGTGGCGGGCGGGATACCCGACTACCTCGAGGAGTTCGACGACGGCCGGCCCTTCCGGGACGAGCTCCTCCGCCTCGCCTACTCGCCGGACGGCCGCCTGTTCCGTGAGGCGCCGGACCTCCTGCGGTCCGAGTTCAGCGAGCCGCGCACCTACGAGACCATCGTCCGGTCAATCGCACGGGGCGCCAACACCCCGGCGCTCATCGCCACCCAGGCCGGGCTTTCCGGGGCGAACCGGACGACGCCGTACCTCGATCGGCTGATGGAGCTGGGCCTCGTCGAGCGCCGCGTTCCCCCCAACCATGCAACGGATCCGCGGCCACGGATCAGCCAGTACGTGCTGGCGGACGGCTATCTGCGCTTCTACTACGCGCTCGTGGATCCGTGGCGGAGCGCGATCCAGCTCGGACAGGGGCGCCACGTCCTGGATGAGGTCAGCGACGTGACGCTCGACGAGTTCGTGAGTCGGACATTCGAGGACGTTGCCGCGCAGTACCTGATGCGCCTGTCAGGGGCCGGCCGGATCGGCACGCTCTCGCACGCCGGGTTCTGGTGGTTCAAGGGTGGCGACATCGACGCCGTGGGGATGGCGGGGGAGCGGCTCGCGGCCGCCGCTTCGGTGAAGTGGCGACGGACGGTCGCCAAGCCGGCCGACCTCTACGACCTCCGCCGGGATGTCGCCGCGGTGGCGCCCGGGGCAACCCCGGGGCTGTTCCTGTTCAGCCGGTCCGGTTTCGACCGGAACCTGTCTGCCGAGGACACGGTCACGCTGGTCGAGCTTCGCGACCTGTTCCGGGCGGACCTGGAATACGAACGATGAGGCGACTGACAGCCAACCTGTCACAACGGGTCCGCACGATGGGCTGCGCATGAACCCGCAGCCGCCGAGCCAGCTTCCGCCGCCGAGCCCGTATGCGCTGCCGACGAACCAGCTCGGGCCGCCACCCGGCCCGGTCCAGTCGCCACTGGCCGAGACCCAGCGTGGGCCGGGGTTCCTGGTGCGCGCCCTCTGGTTCGTGCTCGTGGGCTGGTGGCTGACGGCCATCGTGTCCGTGCTCGCCTGGTTCGCGATGGTCACGATCATCGGGCTGCCGCTCGGCATCTACCTGGTCAATCACGCCCCCACGTATCTGACGCTCCGGCCGCGGACGAAGGCGACATACTGGGTCGCAGACCCCGCCGGCGGCGCGATGCTGATGGAGGTCGGTGTCCGCCAGGTCGAGTTGTGGATCCGGTTTATCTGGTTCCTGTTCGTCGGCTGGTGGGCGTCGGCGTTCGTCATGGTCGTGGGGTACGCGTTTATCCTCCTGATCCTGACGATCCCGCTGGGGCTCTGGATGTACAACCGGGTGCCGTTCGTGGCCTCGCTGTACCGGTATTAAGACGGGACGGGCACATGAGTACGAAGGGGACCACGGCGAAGCCGAAGCCCGAGACCGAACCGGAGCTCGGGCACTTGATCGAGGACGCCGCAAACGCGTCGCCAGGGCTCCGGATCGAGTTCCGGGACCGGATTGCTGCCTACGGCACCGATGCCGTCGTGGCGATGGAGGCCTGGATGGAGCAGGGACGATCCCCCGGGTTTGCGATTGCGGTGCTGGAGGCGGTCGGGAAGGCGGCCGATGACGCGGGTGCCGCCTCCGCCGTGCGGCGGATCGCGAGCCGGGTTCCGGACTGGGCGGACGTCGCGCAGCAGGCGCTGGCCCGGCTCGGGGCGTCGGGACGGGCAGCCGCCGCGGCCGCCGGGCAGCCGCCGCGGCCGGTCGCCGGAGACGTCCACATGGCCACGGGGACGCCGCCGCCCGTCGAGGGCCCGTGCATCATCCCGAACCGGGACGGGTCGGCGTGCCGGAACCGAGGACGTCACCCGGTGGAGGGCGGCTGGAGCTGCACGCCGCACATGAAGGCCGCGACCCGGCAGGCTTCGTCGGCGTGAGTTCTGCGGCGCGGGGGGAGCACAGGCGAGATCACCGGCCCATCGGGCGGCGGGCCCCGGGTTATCGGCGCTACCGCCTCCGACGCCGCCTCGGACGCTTCTCGCCCGGCGCGTACTCCGGCAGCACGGACGGCCCTTCGATGACCGTGATCGGCGGGTCCTCGAGGGCGCCGATGGCCATCCCGACGATGGGGGTCCCGTTGACCACTGTGACGCTGCGCCCAGACCTGGTGACAGCCTCGACCCTGACGTCCCACGGGTCCCGGCCAGACTCGACCGCGGATCGGGCTGCGCTCAGTGCCGCCCGGACGTCGCCGAACTCCATCCCGTCGAGGTCGTCGCGGAGGAGGACTTCGAAGGTGATCGGCCCCTCGTGCGCGGGGTCATATCCAAGCCTCGCGAGCTTGCGCTCCCAGCGCGGCGGACGTCTTCCGGCAGGCACACCGTCGATGATCATGTCGACGCCGTCGACCATGCGGCCGGCATCTCGCCCCGGCGTGAGGTGCCTGAGAAGCTCCAACTCGCGCTCAGTGACGTCGGGTCCAGTACTCATGGCGTTCGCGCTTCGTGGCGCGCCGTGCGGAGATTGGCCGCATTCTACCGTGCCGGTAGGTGCAGGCAACGAACAGGACCCGGTCATGGTCCGACATGCCGATCACGCGGAACCGCCGCTCGCTCGTGGAATGCGCAACATCATCTCGGGACCATCGGTGTTCATCGTCGTCGACCGTCATCGCCTCCGGGAAGCCGATGCCGTGCTTGCGCAGGTTGGCCTCCGCCTTCTCCGGATCCCAGGGCTCGCTCACCCGGGCGACCGTAGCGACGGGCACTCACCGGGCTCTCACCGGGCACTTACGCCGCGATTGACACCCAACCTGTCACAGCGATTCCGCAGAGTAGGGACCGCATGATCGAGGACAGGGCACTCCCCAT
>DATCGK010000280.1:0-4757 GCA_036508975.1 Candidatus Limnocylindrales bacterium | reverse complement strand
GCCGGCCGACATCGCCGCGCGGCTCGTCTCGAGCCCGCCGCTCACCTTCACGGTCGCCTCGACGAGCGGCGCGACGGCCGACATCCGCCCATCCGCGAAGCTGCGGCCCGGAACCCTGTACCGCATCTCGCTCACGCGAGCCGACGGCTCCGTCGAGGCGGCCTGGGCCGCCCAGACGGCCAGCCCCCTCGCCGTGACCGAGACCATCCCGGGCGACAGCGCCACCGGCGTCCCGCTCACCACGGGCATCGAGATCACGTTCAACCAGACCGGGGTCAGCGCCGTCTCCCTCAAGCAGCACTTCTCGATCAAGCCGGCCGTTGCCGGGCGCTTCCAGGTCGCCGGCCGCACCCTCGTGTTCGTCCCGTCGAAGCCCCTGGCCAAGGGCCGGGTCTACACGGTGACCGTCACGCACGGGCTCCCGCTCGCAGGCACCGGCCAGGTCCTGGCGCAGGACGTTGTCGTCCGGTTCGAGACCGCGGCCAAGGCGAAGTCCCCGGTGACGGTCAGCCTGAGGCGCACCTTCCTCGAGGCGAACCCGCGCGAGAAGGCCGCCATCGGCGTCCAGGTGGACGTGCCGGACGGCGCCAAGGCCCCGACCTCGATTCCGGTCACCGTCCACCGTCTCGCCGGCATGACGGCCGCGATGGACGCGTGGCAGGCTATCGAGACGGCGCCCGAATGGACGCTCGTCTCCACCGCGCCCCCGGTCCCGCTCGCCGGCCTGACCCGGGTCGTCAAGGCAAGCGTCAGGGTCCAGACCGTCGACCAGAGCTACTCTTGGATCCAGCTGCCCAAGCGCCTCTCCTCCGGCTGGTACCTGGTCACCGAGACCTGGGCCGGCGTCCCGCGCCAGGCCGTGCTCCAGGTCACCGACATCGCCACGTTCTCCATGCTGGCCACGGGCAAGTCGGCCGTGTGGGTCAACGACCTCGCCACGAGAAAGGCCGTGGCCGGTGCCACGGTGACGATCGACGGCAAGCGGCTGGGCACCACGGATGGCCGCGGGCTCCTGGTCGCCGCCACGCCGTCCTCCCTGGCGGCCGGCAATGAGCCGTCATCGGCCCCGATCGTCGTCGTCCGGTACGGGTCCCGGTCCGCGTTCCAGCCGGTCTCTTCCGGCCGGTACTGCGCCGCCTGTGCGAGCACAACCGGCGCTGACGGGTGGTGGCAGCTGTTCGCGGGCGACCGCTACCAGTACCGGTCGACCGATACGATCAACGCCTGGGGCGTCGTGAGGAACAGGGACACCGGCAAGGTGCCCTCGTCCGTGACCGTGACCCTGCGACCCGGCGAGGGTTCCACCGAGATCGACACCGCGATCTCCACGACCAGCGTCTCGCCGGACGCCAACGGGGCGTTCTCCGTGCGAGTCGCGCTCAAGGACCTCCCGGTCGGCGCCTACCGCCTGATGCTCTCGACGGGCAAGACGCAGCTGGGCGAGCTGTGGGTGCAGGTCGCCACCATCGTGAAGCCCGCGTACCGGATCGAGATGTCCACGGACCGTCACGCGGTCCTGAACGGCGCCAGTGTGACCGCGTCCGTGGACGCCACCTTCTTCGAGGGGACACCGGTCGCGGGCACGGAGCTGTCGCTGTCCCCGGGTTCGGCGGGGGGCGAAACGAAGGTCAGCACGGATGCCGACGGCCACGCATCCGGGCCGGTCGCCGTGCGCCTGGACTCCGACGGGGACCAGTGGGGCGTGACAACCGTCGGGGCAAGCCCCACGCTCCCCGAAGAGGCGGAGATCTCCACGTCGAGCGACGTGGCCGTGTTCCGCGCCACGGCCCTCGTGGACACGACTGCCGCGGTCGCCGGGACGCAGGTCACCATCACCGGCAAGGTGAGCGATGTCGCCTTCGAGCGCTTCGAGACGGTCTCGCCGGCCAGGCTGTGGGAGGTCGACCCCCGAGGAGCCGGGCGCCCCAACGCTGCCGTACAGGTCCAGGTCGTGCAGCACACGCCCGTGCGCCACCAGACGGGAACCCGGTACGACTTCATCACGAAGCAGGTCGTGCCGCTCTACGAGTACACCGACCAGGCCGACACGGTCTCCAGCCAGACGGTGCGAACCGGCGCGGACGGCACCTTCCGCCTGGTGGTCACCGTCAAGGGCGGCAACCGCTCCTACGAGGTCCTGGCCACCTACACCGACGAGGGCAACCGACAGGTCACAGCGTCCACGGTGGCGGCCGGCCAGGAGGTGCTCTCCGACAGCCGGAACGCCTGGCTCGAGGCCGCCGACCCGGGCCACGAGTCGGGTCAGTACTCTGTGGGCGAGGCCGTGCGCGTCGCGTTCAAGGGCGGTCTCGAGAACGCGCCCGTCTCCCGCTACCTCTACGCCGTCACGCAGCGTGGGCTCACCTACGCCACCGTCGGAACCTCGCCCACGTTCCGCACGACCTTCACGTCCGCGTCCGTGCCGTCCATCGGGATCACTGCGGTGCGGTTCAACGGGTATGGCTACGACCTGGCCGTCACCGGCTGGCGGGCCGCCCTCCGGCTCGCGGACCGAACCCTGGCCGTCCAGGTGACCCCGGACAAGGCGCGCTACGCCCCTGGTGACACCGCGTCAGTGACCGTCCGGACCCTCGGACCTGGCGGGAGGCCGGTCGCTGCCAGCGTCTACCTCCAGGTCGTGGACGAGAAGCTCTACGCGATGGGCGCGGCGGAGCAGGTCGACCCGCTCGGGGAGCTCTACGGCAACCTGGACGACGGGATTATCGCGTGGGCCGCGTCGCACCGGACGCCGGCCGACGACCAGGGTGGCAAGGGCGAGGGGGGCGACACGACGGGCGGCGGTGGCGGGGGCGACGTCCGCAGCAACTTCCGCGACTGGCTGGTGGCCACGATGGTGACGACCGGCAGCGATGGGACCGCCAGGGTCACGGTGCCGCTCTCTGACGACCTCACCTCGTGGCACGTGAGCGCGGCCGCGGTCGACAGGGCTCTCGAGGCTGGCTCCGGGACCGGGCTCCTGGCGGTCGGGCTGCCGTTCTTCGCGGAGGCGACGATCGCGCCCGAGTACCTCGTGGCCGACCGTCCGATCATCCGCGTCCGCGGCTTCGGGTCCGGGCTCGCGACGGGCGAGAAGGTCACCTTCACCGTGACCTCGGACACGCTGCCGATGAGTGGCGTCACGGTGACAGCCGACGCGTTCAAGGCAGCGGAGGTGTCGCTGCCGGCGCTGTCCGAAGGCACGCACCGGATCCGGATCGCGGCCACGGTCGGCAGCGGGTCCAGCCTCCGCAGCGACACGCTGGTCCGGACCTTCGAGGTCGTCACCACGCGGACCTCCCGGCTGATGACGACATGGGCGGCGCTGGACGGGCCTGTGGCCGTCAAGGGCGGCGAGGGGCTGACCCGAGTCACGCTGGTCGATGCGGGCCGGGGCCGGGTCGTGCCGCTCCTCCAGGAGCTGGCCTGGACCGGCAGTGGCCGCGCGGACCGTGTCCTCGCGGCCGGGCTGGCCAACCGGGTGCTGGTCGAGCAGTTCGGCCTCGAGGCCCCGGCCATGACCGGGGAGACGGAGCTCGACCGGTTCCGTGGCGAGAATGGCGCGCTCGCGATCGTGCCCTACGGGTCCAACACGAACCTGGACGTGACCGCCCTGGCGGCCATAGCGGGGGACCCGCGCCTGGATGCGGCTCGCCTGTCCGCGTGGCTCCACGCCGTCATGGACGGTGGGGACCAGTACACCCGCGAACAGCGGCTGCTGGCCCTCGCCGGGCTGGCCGGCCTCGGTGAGCCGGTCCTGGCCGACGTCCGTGAGGCGGCCGCCCAGACCAACCTCACGGTTCCGGAGCAGGTCAACGTCGCGATCGCCGCGTTCTACGCCGGCGACGAGGCCCTGGCCCGCTCCATCGAACGGGACGTGCTCGCCGCGCACGGGCTCCGCCTCGGGCCGTGGGCCCGGATCGACCCGGGCCCCGGCGCGGATGCGGCCGTGCAGACGGCCCGTCTCGCCGTCGTCGCGGCCTCCCTGGGGGACCCGGTCGCGGCGGACATGGACGCATGGGTCGCGGCGAACCCGCCGACGACCACGACCGTGGACCTCGAGCGGGCGCTGGCGGCGCGCGGCTGGGCGCAACGGGTGGCAGGCGCCTCCGCCATTGCAGCCGTCACCGTGGACGGCACGCGTCGCGAGGTGACGATCCGGCCCGGCGAGCCGGCCTCCGTGGTCCTCACCCCTGCACAGGCAGCCACGGCCCGCCTGGAACCGGTGTCCGGATCCGTGCTCGCCGTCACCTCCTGGGATGGGGCCCTTGATCCTGCCAGCCTCACGCCCGCCAAGGGCCAGCAGTTGGCGCGGACCGTCACACCGGCCGGAGCCATCGGCCCCACCGACACCGTCATCGTCACGCTCACGGTCACCCTCGGGCCGGACGCCCGTGACGAGTGCTGGCGGGTCACCGACCTGGCCCCGTCAGGTCTCGCTCCGATCAGTGGCGGCGGCTCCTGGCAACAGGACGAGTTCGGCAACGCCATCTGGAGCGGCACGTCGCCGGACTTCGTGGACGGGCAGCGCGTCGAGTTCTGCGTCACCCGCAATCCGAAGCAGCCGGTCCAGACCCTGCGGTACGTGGCGCGGGTGGTGACGCCCGGGACCTACCTGTGGGAGCCGGCCGTCCTCCAGTCCGAGGTGGTGCCGGACCAGGGCGTCGTGCTCCCGCCGGCGACGGTGACGATCAAGGGGTCCGGAACGTAGGCGTCGCCCGGAGCGGGGCTCCCCGGCGGAGCCCCGCGGTCGCGTCAGG
>DATCGK010000279.1:0-4905 GCA_036508975.1 Candidatus Limnocylindrales bacterium | reverse complement strand
CGGGTCACCGAGCTGACTTCGACGGCTCCCGATTACAGCGAGCGACCCCGGTGGTCTGCCGACGGGAAGCAGATCGTCTTCTCCCGCCAGGACAAGTTCGGAAACGGCTCCGCGGTGTTTATCGTCGACGCCGATGGCCAGAACCTCCGCCAGATCAGCCCCGCGACGCTCCCGGCGCGCCTCCCCGACTGGTCGCCGGACGGCTCACGGATCGTCTTCACGTCGCTCGTTGTCAAGTACGTCCAGCAGGGCGGCACGAGGGTTCAGCAGGGGTCTCAGGACGTCTACACGGTCCGTCCCGACTGGACGGATCTGCGCCGGCTGACGAAGGACGGGAACTCGATCGGGGCCACCTGGACGCCGGATGGACGGATCCTGTTCGCCACGGGGTGCAAAGGCGACTGTGCCGCGAACGGCGGCCTATGGACCATGGACGCCGACGGCAGCAACCCCGAACTCCTCGTGCCCCGCGGGAGCGGGCTGGACGCTCCCCTCTATGGGGTCGATGCCGCATGGCAGCCGACGCCTTGACCGGGCGAGCACCCTCCCGAGTTGGGGGTCTCGTCAAGGTCCAATTGAGGGAGACAAGGAGGAAGGGATGAAGCACCGCTGCCTGGCGATCGCGATGGCGGTGGGCGCCCTTGCCGGGGCTGCCTGCGGCAGCGCCGCGACCGCCGCGCCGACGGCCGTGCCAACCGCTGAGCCGACCGTGGCTGTCACGGCGACGCCGACCGCGGCTCCAACCGCGGCCCCGACCGCGGCTCCGACCGTTGCGCCTGCCGTGCCGGCCGCCGACAGGCAGCCGCAGACGATCCACGTCATCGAGCAACCGACCAACGTCAGCCTGGTCCGGGTCGGCTCGCTCTCGGGGTGCACGAACACGACGTCCTGCCAGGGTGACTACATCGTCGGCGATGACCCCCTGTCGGACGCGGCGACCGGCAAGGAGGTCGGCACGCTCGCGTTCGAGTGCTTCATCGTCGACACCGGCGACACGCTGTACCACTGTCCCGGCATCACGATCACGCTTACCGGGCGAGGGCAGATCGTGTTCACGGAGTTCTTCTGGGCCGACGTTACGACGCCGGAGACTTCGCCGATCACCGGCGGAACCGGCGAGTTCCTCGGCGCGACGGGCACGGTCACGAGCCAGCGCGGTGGCGACTTCGTGATTGCGATCTCCGGGTAGCGTCCCCGGGCGTTCCGGCCCCCGCTCCGGGACGAAGCGTCGTACCTCTCCGGACGGGCTCCTGTTCCTCACTCGGGTCCGTGCCTGGGCCCCGGAGCGGCCAACGACGTCAGCGATGGAACGGGTTCTCGATCCGCACCCCACCAATCGTCCGATCGTGCTGGAGGTCTTCGCTGATGATCCGCTCGGCCCCGCTCCTGACCGCGGCGACAACGATGAGGGCGTCCCAGAACGAGAGCGAGTGGCGCTCTTCGAGGTCGGCCGCTTCGAGCACGTCGCCCGTGGTGATGGCGTGGACCGGCCACCGGCCGTACCGCCCGACCAGCGAGCGCGCCTCCGGCCGGGGGATCACGACCCGCAGCTTGCGGGTGAGGTTCACGTACAGCTCCTGCAGGACCTGGGTGCTCAGAAGCCCTTCCCGGGTTCGCCACAGCTCGGAGACGATCTCCCGGGCGATCACCGACTTCTCGGGTTCGCGCTGGTCATGCGCGTAGAGGAGGATGTTCGTGTCGACGAACGTCCTCATCGGTCGTACACCGTGTCGCGGGCAGGGTAGGGGCCGCCGCCGAGGTCAAACCCGCGATCGAGCTCCGCCAGGGCATCCTGCATCGCCCGGTCATAGTCGTCGTCCTGCCGGGCGAGAAGGTCGATTTGCTCGGTCAGCAGCCGGCTGATGGAGCTCCCGCGCTTGGCGGCCGCGACTCGGGCCTTCTGCACGGTTGCCTCGTCGAGCTGGATTGTGATGTTGCGCTTCATCTCCGCACCTCCCACGTGATTCACGTGTAGCACGCAATCTACGTGGTCGCCGCGCAGCGGTCAACTGGTCGGCGGCTGCGATGTCCGCGGCCGTCAAACGCCGTCGTCGGCCGGGCTCGCGCTCGTCGCGCCCGGCGTCGCTGACGTCTCGGCGCGCAGCAGACGGAGCGCGGCCGGGTCGATCCCGCTGAAGCGCGGCAGGTCGGCGAGGCTGGCGGTCCGCGCCAGGCGCTCGGTCATCTTGTCCCGGACCAGCTGGCTGAACTCGGGGACCGTCACCAGCCGGCGGAACGTCTCGGCCGGCACCTCGAGCAGCGTGCAGTCCTGCTCGGCCACCACGTCCGCCGTACGGGTCCCGCCGGTCAGTGCGGCGATCTCGCCGAAGACGTCGCCCGCGGTCATGACCGACAGGGTCCGGCTCTCCTCGCCGTCGCGGAACAGGCCGGCGACGGCGCGGCCGCCCAGGAGGAAGAACGCCGAATCGCCGGCATCGCCGGCCCGGATGATCGCGGTTCCCGACGCGGCATCGCGCACCCGCGCATGGGTCACGAACGCCTCGCGGTCGCGTGGCGGAAGGCCCGCGAGCGAGGGCAGGTACCCCAGGAGCATCTCCAGGTCGGCCACGCTCGCGGGGCGTCCGTACGACATGCCCGGGGCAGAGCCGGCGCCGCGCAGCAGCCCGATCGCATGCCGCCATTCGGCCGCCGGCTGACCGAGGCCCGGCAGGAGAGCGGTGACGAGGCCCGCCACCACGACGACCATCGAGCAGGCGATGAACAGGATCCGAACGTCGATGACATCGGCCAGCCCGGCGAGGCCCATGCCGACCAGGAACAGCACGGTGGAGATGACCCCCGTGGTGGAGAACACGCGCCCGCGCATCTCGCGCGGGGTGTGGCGCTGGTTGACCAGGCGCGCGGCCACGAAGGAGGGCGCGTTCAGCAGCCCGGACAGGGCGATCAGCCCGATCGCGGCCCAGACCGACGACTGGAGCGCGTACAGGAGGCTGAAGACGCCCATGCCCACCCAGCTCAGGACGAGCCACTGGCCCTCCCGGAGACGATCCGAGTACCGCGCCATGAGCAGGCTGCCGACGACGAAGCCAACCGAGGTGAAGGCCTCCTGGATGCCGTACTCGAACTCGGTGGCGTGGAGGGCGGTGATCGCGAACGGCAGCAGGAGCACGTTCTGGAGACCGAAGCAGACCTGGACCGGGCTCTTGACGATGTTGAGCGAGCGCAGGATGGGCGTCCGGAGGACGAACCGGGCTCCGAAGGTGAGGTTCCGGATCATCTCGCGCATCGTGGTCAGCTCCTCCACGATGAGCGGCGCGATGCGGACCAGGCTGACCATGAAGGCCGAGAACAGGAACGTGGCGGAGTCGATCCAGAACACCAGGTCGATCGAGCTTGACGAGGCCAGCAGCCCGGCGAGCGCGAACCCGACGGCGGTCGAGCCGAACTGGGCGATGGCCATGATCGAGTTCGCCGCCCCCAGCTCCTCCTCGGTGGCGATCTCGGGCAGGATCGAGTCGCTGGCCGGGGTGTAGAACTGGGTGATGGAGGCGGAGACCACCACCGCGACATACAGCCAGGCGACGTCGATGCTGACGAGGAAGGGGATCGTGGCCACGACCACGGCACGCGCCAGGTCGGCGGCGATCATGATCCGCTTGCGGTCGTACCGGTCGACGACGACGCCGGCGACGAGGCCGAACACGAGCGCCGGCACCGCCGATGCCATGAGCATCAGCCCCACGCTGAACGCCGAGCCGGTCAGCCGGTAGACGATGATCCCGGCGGCCAGGCTGGTCAGGGCATCCCCGATCGTCGAGACCAGCTGGGCGCTCCAGACGTAGACGAAGGCCCGCTTGCGCAGGACCGCGAACGGCGACGGCTGGACGGGCAGGGCCGCGGCGGTCATCGGGTCATCGGGTCCTCAGGTCGCAGCGCGGCATCGAGCCGCTCGAGGAACGGCCGTGCCCCGAGCCGGACGAGGATCTCGCGGGCCGGCCCGGCCAGCGCCCGGACCTCGGGCTCGCCGGCACCGACCGTCGAGAGCAGCATCAGCGTGCCCAGGGCCTGGCGCCAGGGCAGGCCGAGCCGCTCGTACTCCGTGATGACGGCCTGCGCCTCGCGGATCGCATCGGCCCGACGGCCGTCGAGGGCGGCCAGGCCCGCCCGAAGCAGTCGCCGGTCGAAGCCGAGCAGGCGGGCGTGCTGGCCCGTGCCCTCGTGGGCGGCCAGTGCCGCCGCGGCCCGATCGGGGTCGGATGCCATCAGCGCGGCCAGGCCGGCCTGGAAACAGAACCTCGGCGCGTTCAGCGCGTCGCCGGGGGCGATGTCCAGCCACGTGTCGCAGGCGGTCGCGAGGTCGCCGGCGGCGAAGGCGACCTCGGCCCGCAGTCCGCGGACGGCCCCCAGCGCCCCGGGTTCGTTGAGCTCGTCTGCCCAGGCCGCGAGGCGTTCGACCTCTGGCGCCACGTCTTCGCCACGCCAGGCGGTGAAGGTCGCCAGGACCCAGCGGAGGTAGTAGCGGGCGCGCTCATCCAGGCTCTCATCGCGGGAGGCGCTGACCTCGCGGATCGAACGGTCCCACTCTCCCACCTCGATAGCCGCCGTGGCCGCGTTCCCGACCAGGTCCCGGGCGTACGAGCGCATGCCCAGCCGGGTCGCGATCTCGAGGGCCGCCTCCGAGGTCTCGAACGACGCACGCGGATCCGTGTCCTGCAGGATGGCGCCGAGGTTCAGGCGACCGCGAATCGCGGTCGGGACGAGACCCTGCTCCTCGGCGAGGTCGATGCCGGCCCGGATCAGCGCGTGGCCCTCGTAGGGTCGGGCGAGGCCGCACAGTGCGGAGCCCCGGGTGATGAGCAAGTCACAGACGATGGGCACAAGGTCGAGACGTTCGGCGGCCACGAGCCCTAGATCTGCCATCTCGATGGCTCGACGGGGCTCCTC
>DATCGK010000278.1:0-9661 GCA_036508975.1 Candidatus Limnocylindrales bacterium | reverse complement strand
CGACCCCGCCTTCGTGGTGGTCGGCGTCTTCGACGGGCTCCATCTCGGCCACGCGTACCTGCTGGAGCACCTCGTCGCCGAGGCCGGGCGACGCGCTGCCCGGCCCGTGGTGATCACCTTCGACCACCACCCCGACGAGATCATCACCGGCTCCGCGCCACCCCTGCTGTGCGATCCGGACGAGCGCCTCGAACGCCTGGCGGCCGCGGGCGTGGACACGACGGTCGTCGTGCATTTCGACCAGCACCTTCGCGAGACGACGTACGACGCCTTCGTCGCGATGATCCGGGAGCGGGCGCCGCTGTCCGGGTTCCTGATGACGCCCGACGCGGCCTTCGGGCACAGGCGGGAGGGCACGCCGCAGACGCTGGCCGAGCTTGGGCTCGCCCAGGGGTTCGAGGTGGTCGTGGTGCCGCCGTTCGAGCTCGACGGGCGGCCGGTCCGCAGCACCGAGGTGCGGGCGGCCATCGGTGCCGGGAACCTGGCGCATGCGGCGCACCTGCTGGGTCGCGCGCATTGCGTGGCGGGTCTCGCCGTGGCCCGGGCGACAGGGGAGGGGAGCCTGCTGCGCTTCCCCCTGCCGGTCGCCCTGCCGCCGGACGGCGCGTACCGCGTCGCGGTTGGCCCCGTGCACGCCGGCTCGCCGGACGAGGCGATGGTGGAGGGCGGCTCCGTACGGCTCGCCGGGACGGCGCCGGCCCCGTGGGTCCGGGTCGCGTTCCTCGCCGGAGCCTGACCCCGGCGGATCCCGGCCGACCCCCGGCGAGGAGGAGGCAGGACGGCCACGCGGGCCGGACGGCTACGTGGCGAGTATGTGTTATGGTCTGACAAACCCTGACAGGAGCCGGTGTGGCCGGGTGGGCGGGCAGTCGCCGGTGGACGGGCAGTCGCAGGACCACAGGAGGTTCGGGGCCATGGGCGATGACTTCTTCACCGAGGTGTCCGGGCGGATCCCATTCGGCGGCCTGGACGCGGACGATCCGCTGGTGTTCAAGGTGTACCAGCCCGACCGGCTGGTGCTCGGCAAGCGGATGGAGGAGCACCTCCGGATCGGGGTCTGCCTCTGGCACTCGTTCGCCTGGCCCGGGACGGACATGTTCGGCGAGGGGACGCTGGACCGCCCGTGGCTGGCTCCGGGTCTCGACCCGATGGCTGGGGCCCGCGTGAAGATGGCCGTGGCGTTCGAGTTCCTGGCCAAGCTCGGCGTCCCGTACTACTGCTTCCACGACCGGGACGTGGCCCCCGAAGGCGCATCGTTCGCGGAGTTCCGCGCGAACCTCGACGCGCTGGCGGACGAGGCGGCCGGCTACCAGGAGCGAACCGGCGTCCGGCTGCTGTGGGGCACCGCCAACCTGTTCACCCACCGGCGCTACCAGGCCGGAGCCGCCACGAACCCCGACCCCGAGGTCTTCGCGTGCGCGGCCGCGCAGGTCAGCCACATGCTGGAGGTCACCCAGCGCCTGGGCGGCACGAACTACACGCTGTGGGGCGGCCGCGAAGGGTACGACACCCTGCTCAACACGGACCTGCGTCGCGAGGGCGAGCAGCTCGCGCGATTCCTGCACCTGGTCGCAGAGCACAAGCACCGCATCGGCTTCGAGGGCACGCTACTCATCGAGCCCAAGCCGATGGAGCCCACCAAGCACCAGTACGACCACGACTCGGCGGTCGTGCACGGCTTCCTCGCTCGCCACGGCCTGGACGGCGAGTACCGGCTGAACATCGAGGCAAACCACGCCACCCTCGCCGGGTACAGCTTTCATCACGAGGTGGCGTACGCCGTCGCCCACGGCATGCTGGGCTCCATTGACGCCAACCGCGGCGACCCGCAGAACGGCTGGGACACCGACCAGTTCCCGAACTCGGTCGAGGACCTGGTGATGCCGCTCTACGAGATCCTGAAGGGCGGCGGCTTCACCACCGGCGGCTTCAACTTCGACGCCAAGCTCCGCCGCCAGAGCATCGACCGGAACGACCTGTTCCATGCCCACATCGGAGGCATCGACACCCTTGCCCGTGCCCTCCTGGTGGCCGCGGACATGGTCGAGGCCGGGTCGCTCGCCGCGATGGTCGAGCAGCGTTACGCGGGCTGGGACGGGCGGCTGGGTCGGGCGATCCTCGACGGCGAGGTTTCCCTGGCCGAGCTCGCCGCGCGCGTCGAGGCCGGCGAGATCGAGCCCGTGAGGGCCAGCGGCAACCAGGAGCTGTACGAGAACGTGGTCAACCGGCACCTCTGGCGAGCCGGCTGATGGCGAGGCTGGGGGCCGTCCTGGGGATCGACGTCTCGACGACGGCGACCAAGGCGGTCGTCGTGGACGAACACGGATCGGTCCTCGGCATCGCCTCCCGCGAATACCCGTTCGAGCAGCCGCATCCGCTCTGGAGCGAGCAGGACCCGGCGCACTGGTGGACCGCTGCGGGTGCAGCGATCCACGAGGTCCTTGCCGCCACCGGGATCGACCCGTCGGCGATCGCAGCCATCGGCCTTACGGGGCAGATGCACGGTCTGGTGCTGCTGGACGCGGCGGACCGGGTCGTCCGACCCGCCATCCTCTGGAACGACCAGCGGACGGGCGCGGAGTGCGACCTGATCCGGCAGGTGCTCGGCCCGGAGCGGCTCATCCGGATCACGGGCAACGACGCCCTCACGGGGTTCACGGCCCCCAAGCTCGTCTGGGTTCGCGACCACGAGCCCGACGCCTGGGCACGGGCCGCCCACGTGCTGCTCCCGAAGGACTACGTCCGGCTACGGCTGACCGGCGAGCACGCCTTGGACAAGGCCGACGGGGCGGGCACCCTGCTGTTCGACCTGGCGGCGCGCGACTGGTCGGACGTCGTGCTCGGGGCGCTGGAGATCCCGCGCGCCTGGCTCCCGCCGACCTTCGAGGGTCCCGAGGTGACGGGCGTCGTCACCGCCGGGGCAGCGGCCGCCACGGGGCTGCGAGCGGGCACCCCGGTCGTTGCGGGTGGCGGCGACCAGGCCGCGAACGCGGTGGGCGTCGGCGCGGTGGTGCCGGGCCGGATGGCACTCTCGCTGGGGACGTCGGGGGTCGTGTTCGCGACGACCGACGCCCCGCTCTACGAACCGGCGGGCCGTGTCCACGCGTTCTGTCACGCGGTGCCGGGGCGCTGGCACATGATGTCGGTGATGCTCTCCGCGGCCGGCAGCCTGCGGTGGTTCCGGGACGCGATGGCGCCCGGAGTCTCGTTCGACGACCTTGCGTCCGCGGCCGCGGACGTTCCGGCGGGAAGCGGCGGCCTGTCCTTCCTGCCGTACCTCAGCGGGGAGCGCAGCCCGTATCCCGATCCGCTCGCGAGGGGGGCGTTCGTCGGCCTGACCCTGGCCCACGACCGCCGCCACCTCACGCGGGCCGTGCTTGAAGGTGTCGCGTACGGCCTGCGGGACGGCCTGGACGCCATGGTGGCGGCCGGGATGCCGGCCCCGGACCAGATTCGCGCCTCAGGTGGCGGCACGGTCAGCCGCCTGTGGCGGCAGATCCTGGCTGATGTCCTGGACGCCGAGATCGCGACGGTCAGCACCACGGAAGGTGCGGCGTATGGCGCCGGGTTGCTAGCCGCGGTGGGCGCGGGCTGGTTCGCGACGGTGGAGGCAGCCGCGGCGGCACTCGTGACGGCGACCCCGGTGGCGGCGCCGGGACCCGACACCGCCCGGTACGCGAACGGCCACGAGATCTACCGGGACCTGTATCCCGCGCTGGCGCCGTCATTCCACCGGATGTGAGGTCGCCCTCCCGCCACGGCTCAGGGGTGGAGGAGCGCGAGATCCTTCTCGGTCACCTCGCCGGGCTTCTTGCCCATGATGATCATCGCCAGGACCTCGTCGGCGGTGACGCCCACCTTCGTCACGGTGTCCACGATCTCGCCGTGGTACATCACGCTGATGCGATCCGACAGGTCGAACACGTCATGGATGTCGTGGCTGATCAGGAAGATCCCGATACCTTCGCTCTTGAGCTGCCGGATGAGGTCACGGACCTGGGCCGTCTCTGCCGGACCGAGCGCTGCCGTCGGCTCGTCCATGATCAGGATCCGCGCGTTGAAGTGGACCGCGCGGGCGATCGCGACCGACTGGCGCTGGCCGCCGGAGAGCGACCGCACGGCGGTCTTGAAATTCTTGAAGTTCGGGTTGAGACGGCCCATCACCTTGCGCGTGGCCGACTCCATCGCCGCGTCGTCCAGGGAGCCGAAGCGGGTGGCCAGCTCGCGGCCGAGGAACATGTTCGCGGCCGCGTCCACGTTGTCGGCGAGGGCGAGCGTCTGGTAGATCGTCTCGATCCCGAACGCCTTCGCCTCGCGCGGGTTGGCGATCGTGACCGGCTTGCCGTCGATCAGGATCTGGCCGGTGTCCGCCGCGTGCGCACCCGAGAGGACACGCATCAGCGTTGACTTGCCGGCGCCGTTGCCGCCGACGACCCCGACCACCTCGCCCGCGTGCAGGTCGATCGTGACGTCGCGGACGGCGTGGACACCTCCGAAGGCCACCGAGATCCCGCGCATCTCGACGATCGCGGGCGACGCCTCAGCTGTCACGTCTGCTCCTCCGCTGGTCATCTGGCTGCCCGCCGGCGGAACACCGCATCGAGCCACACGGCGCCGACGAGCACGACCCCGACGATCACGTCCTGGGTTGGCGAATCAACCCCGACGAGGGCCATGCCCGACTGGAGCGACTGCATGACCACGGCGCCGAGGACCGCACCGGGGATCGTCCCGATCCCACCCGAGAACGACGTCCCGCCGATCACCGCCGCCGCGATCGCATACAGCTCCAGCTGCACCCCGGCCCCGGTGACCGCGCTGTTCAGGCGCGCCGTCAGGAACGCCGAGCTGATCGCGCACAGGATCCCCATGAGTGCGAAGGTGCCCATCAGGGTGCGCCGAACGTTGATGCCGCCCAGCTCGGCCGCCTCGGGGTTGCCGCCGATCGCGAACACGTAGCGCCCGAACCGGCGCCGGTTGGCGATGACCGTCATGACGATCGTGACCCCGATCATGATCAGCACGGGCCACGAGATCCCGACCGGGATCAGGAGGCCGCCCTGCGGCTCGGTGATCCCGTGCGCCTGCGCGTACTGCGTCGCGAGGGCGGGCGGGAGGTAGTAGTGGTTGGCGACCCAGACGGCCGCGAGGACCGCACCGCAGCTGGCGACGATCACGGTTGCCATCGCCCACCAGGGCCGCACGGGGAACCCGTACGAGCGCCGGCGCCTTCGGCTGGTCACGAACGAGTAGGTGATCGCGGCGCACGCGACGAGTGCGATGGCCCAGCTCACGGTCTCGCCGGCGGATCCGACGCCGGGCGCCCCGCCGATGATCTGGAACGTCTTGTCCATCGGGGCGATCGTCTGGCCCTGGTAGAACCGGAAGATGAGACCGCGCCAGACCAGGAACCCGCCCAGCGTGACGATGAAGCTGGGCACGCCTCCGTAGGAGACGATCCATCCCTGGAGGGCGCCAAAGAGGGCGCCGAGGGAGACCCCGACGGCCAGCGCCACCACCCACGTGTAGGGCTGGTCGAACCCGAGGCCGAGGGTGGTCGGGATCCAGACCGCCTGCACCATGGCCATGATGTAGCCGAGGAGCCCGACCATCGACCCGAGCGACAGGTCGATGTTGCGGGAGACGATGATCAGGACCATGCCGGTCGCGAGGATGGCGACGGCTGAGCTCTGGACGGACAGGTTCCACAGGTTCCGGGCGGTCAGGAAGGTGCCGCCGGACATGAAGTTGAAGCCCAGCCAGATGACCGCGAGCGCGCCCGCCATGCCGAGCATCCGGGTGTCGACGTCCAGCGACGCCAGCAACGATCCCGGCGACATCCGCGCCGGGCCGGCGCCGTCCTTCGCAGGGGATGTCTCCGTCACCGCATCGCCTCCCAGGTGGAATCGTGGTGAATGAGATGCACCCCGGGCTGCGGGGGACCCGCAGCCCGGGGTGCCGATCGGCTCAAGCTCAGCGGTGGCTCAGCCGCATTCGGGCACCGTGCCGGCAGCAACGTCCTTGCACAGTAGGTCCTTTGTGATCCAGCCCGCGTCCAGCACGTCCTTGAGGTTCGTCTTGGTGATCGGGTCCGGCGTGAGCAGGACCGAACTGATGGTGTTGCCGCCCGGCGTCGTGAACGGCTTCGCGTTGGCCACCTTGCTCGTATCCGGGTTGGCGCACAGGGCGACCGCGGCCTCGCCGGCGGTCTTGCCCAGCAGGCGGGCGTCCTTCCAGACGTCGACCGTCTGGGTGCCGAGCGCGACCCGGTTGAGGGCGGCTGCGTCGCCGTCCTGGCCGGACACCGGCACCTTGCCCGCGAGGCCCTGGGCCGCGAGCGCCGCGATGACGCCGCCGGCCATGCCGTCGTTCTCGGAGAGAACGGCGTCGATCTTGTTGTTGTTGGCCGTCAGGATCTGCTCCATCTCGGTCTGCGCGTTCTTGGGATCCCAGTTGTCCGTGTAGACCTCGTTTCCCGCCGGGATCTTGATCGCGCCGGACTTGACGGCATCACCGATGACCTGCTCCATGCCGGAGCGCAGGAAGTCGGCGTTGGCGTCGGCCTTGTTGCCCTTGATGACGGCATAGGTGCCGGTCGGCTGCGCCGCGAAGACGGCCTTCGCCTGCATGTTGCCGACCAGGACGTTGTCGAACGTGACGTAGAAGACCTTCGGGTCCTCGATCAGGCGGTCATACGCGATGACCGGGACTCCGGCATTGAGGGCGGCGGTGACGGCCGGCTTGATGGCGGTGCCGTCCTGGGCCAGGATGATGACGACCTTCGCGCCGTTGGCGATGAGCGTCTCGACGTTGCTCGCCTGCGTCGCCGCGGACGACTTGGCGTCGTTCGAGTCATAGGTCGCGCCACCGGCGGTCAGAGCGGCCTTGATGGCCGGCTCGTCCCACTTGGCCCAGCGCTCCTCCTGGTAGTTGTTCCACGAGACGCCGACCTTGCAGCCGGTTGTTGCAGCGGACGCCGGTGCCGTGGTTGCGGTGGTGCCACTCGAGCAAGCACTGACGATGATGGCGGCGGCGCCTGCGAGGGTCGCCAGCCTGCGAAGTTCCATGTGTGTGAGTCCTCCTCTAAACGACCGTTGTCGTCCCGTCGACGGCCTGGTGCCGCCGCAAGGCTACATCGTTGGCATTCCCCTTTCTTGTGGGCGACGTCCGGTGACGCCGGACGACGTGGCATGGCGGAATTCGTCGTGATGGCTCATGCGGTTGCCAGCCGTGCGGAGCCGAGCGCGGCCCGAACCACGCAGCCGGGTCGGCGAGAATGGGCTCGAACGCGAGCTCCGCCGCACCAAGCAGCGGGGCGTCGACGCCGAGCGAGGCGGGGACGACCTGGACGAGGGCTCGCGGAGCCCGGAGTGCCCGACGCCCCAGCTCTGTCTCGAGAGCAGCGCGTACGAACGGGAACAGCTGGCAGAACTGGCCGCCCAGCACGATCAGCCGAGGGTTGAGGACGTTGACGAGGCCTGCCAGCCCGACGCCGAGCCAGGCCCCGACGTCATCGAGCGCGGCGAGTGCCGTGACGCCGCCCGCTTCCGCCTCCCGCACGATCTCGGCCACGCCGGCTCGTCCGGCATCTCGCGGGCGTCCAGACCGGGCGAGGAGGGCCTCCTCGCCAATCTCGGTCTCCCAGCACCCGGTCGACCCACAGCGGCAGGACGAACCCGCGGGGTTGACGGGCATGTGTCCGATCTCGCCGCCGTAGCCGGATGCCCCACTGAACGGGTTGCCGCCCACGATGAGACCGCCACCAACGCCGACCTCGCCGGAAACGTAGAGGACGTCGTCCACGCCGATGGCCGCCCCTCGCCGATGCTCGGCGAGCACACCCAGGTCGGCCTCGTTGCCCACGGCGACGGGAACCGCTACGCCGAGCGCTGCCGACAGCCTTGTCCCGAGCGGCACGTCCGTCCAGCCGAGGTTGGGAGCCATCGCGACGAGCCCGTCGCTGCGGCGCACGACGCCGGCGACTGCCACCCCGATGCCGATCAGCGTCGGAGCCGGGAACCTCGTGTCGCCGAGGCCCGCCGCGAGCTGGGCGAGATCGGCCGCGATGTCATCGACCGAGGAATGCCCGCGCGGCCGATCGATTCGCGCCTGGTCCAGGACCGCGCCCCCGAGGCCGACGATCGCCGCGGCCAGCGAGTCGACGGCGATGTCGAAGGCGAGGGCCGTCGTTGCCGCGCCATCCAGCCGGACGAGCGGCGAGGGGCGGCCGGGCGTGCCGAGCCGCACGGCGCGGTCCTCGACAGCGAGGCCGCTGTCGACCAGCTGGCCGACCAGGCCCCGGATCGCGCTGCGCGTCAGCCCGGTCTCGCTCACGAGCTCGGACCGCGACAGCGGGCCATGCTCGTGCAATCCGCGCACGATCGCGCTCAGGTTCACGCGGCGCACGGTCTCGCTGCGCAACCCGGGATCGAGTCGGCTCGCCTGCGGCAAAGGTTTGTGTTCCTTTCTCTCAAACTTGTGCCAGACTGGGCCACACAGGCAGGCATGTCAAGCCCTGGCTGGGCCGGAGCAGGTGGGCCGATCCACGCACCGTGGGCCGGATCGCATGGGACGGCGGACACCGCGGAGCAGCAGGGAGGGTGGGACGTTGGGGCGAACCGAGGACGGGACCGCGACGGATGTCGTGCGCTGGGGGATCATGTCCACCGCAGCGATCGCGACCGGGAAGATGATTCCCGGCATCCGGCGTGCAGGACGATGCGAGCTCGTGGCCATTGCTTCCCGAGACGGAGCCCGGGCGCGGGCCGTGGCGGCGGAGCTCGGGATCGCGCGCGCCCACGATTCGTACGAGGCGCTGCTTGCAGACCCCGGCGTGGACGCGGTCTACATCCCGTTGCCAAACCACATGCACGCCGAGTGGGCGGTCGCCGCGGCCCGGGCCGGCAAGCACGTCCTGTGCGAGAAGCCGCTCGCGCTCACCGCCGCCGATGCCCAGGAGGTCGTCGATGCGTGCGCGGAGGCCGGCGTACTGCTGATGGAGGCGTTCATGTATCGCCTCCACCCGTCGTGGGTGCTCGTGCGCGACCTCGTGGCAGCGGGCAGGATCGGCCGGCTGGTGGCGGTCGACAGCTGGTTCAGCTACTTCAACGACGACCCGGCCAACATCCGCAACATCAGGTCGTTCGGCGGAGGCGCCCTGTTCGACATCGGCTGCTACTCCGTCAACCTCTCGCGGATGCTCTTCGGGGCCGAGCCGGACCGCGTGGCGGCCGCGATCCGCCGCGACCCGGCGAGCGGGGTCGACGTGCTGACGAGCGGCGTCCTCGAGTTCCCCGAGGGGGTCGCGACCTTCACCTGCTCCACGCGCATGGAACCCGACCAGCGCGTCCACGTGTACGGCACCGAAGGCCGCATCACGGTCGAGATCCCGTTCAACATCCCGCCCGACCGCCCGACTCGCGTCCTCGTCACGGCCGGCGGGGATCCGCCGGTCGCGCCGGCGACGGACGCCATCGAGCTGCCCACCGCCGATCCCTATGCCGTGGAGGCCGAGCGCTTTGCGGATGCCGTCCTCGGCGGCGGACCCGTCCCGACCGACCCCGGGGACGCCGTGGCCAACCTGCGGGTGATCGAGCGACTGTTTGCCTCCGCCGGGCGCGGGTGACACGTGGATGGCGACCGGTGGGGCCCGCCGGAGATG
>DATCGK010000277.1:0-9848 GCA_036508975.1 Candidatus Limnocylindrales bacterium | reverse complement strand
CCTCAACGTGAGCAAGGAAGAGCAGCGCCGGCGGTTCCTGTCCCGGATCGACGAGCCCGAGAAGAACTGGAAGTTCAGCGCCACCGACGCCAAGGAGCGACTGTACTGGGACGACTATCAGAAGGCGTTCGGCGAGGTGCTCAGCAACACGAGCACCTCGTGGGCGCCGTGGTACGTGATCCCGGCCGACGACAAGCCGTTCGCCCGGGTGGCCGCCGCCAGCGTGCTGGCCCATACCCTGATGGAGATCAACCCGCAGTTCCCGAAGGTCGCCCCCGAGGCGAAGGCGGCCCTGCGGGCGGCCAAGGTGGAGCTCGAGGGCCAGGCCCCGCGAGGCGCCGCACTCGACCCGGTTGAGGTCGAGCTTGCCCAGAACGCTGCGGAGAAGCTGGTGAAGAAGGCCGGCAAGAGGGCCGGCAAGAAGGGGTCTCGCTGACGCTCGAGCAGTGGGGCACGTGCCTGGTGCCCGGGATCCTGCTGCTGATCCTCGGCCAGCTCCTCAAGGTCAGTCTTCGCGCTCGCTGTTCGCGCGACGAGTCGCCGGCGATCGTGACGGAGGCCGCACCCGCGGCCGCCTGACGACAAGCGGTCGGTCTCCGACCAGACCCGCAACAGGGGGCCGGCCTTCGGCCCCGGCCCCTTACGGACACTGCCTCCGACTGGACAACGACCTCACGCTCGCGATGAAGGCCATGATCCAGGCGCAGGAGACGGCGTCGATCCTGGACCCCTCGATCGACATCGGCAGGGCGGCGATGGAGGAGGCGCGGGACGCGCTGATCTCGGGGCTGACGCTCGACAACATCCGAAAGACGGCCACCGAGACGGGCCTCCGCGTCGGCAAGGAGCTGGTCCGCCGCCTGCCCACGCTGGAAGCGGCTGCCTTCATGTGGATCGACCAGTTCGGCCGGGGCAAGATCACGGTGGCATCGACACCAGCGACCTGGACACCCAGTTCCGGCAGCTGGACGACACGGGTCGGCGGCTCACGGTGGGGCTGCTCACCGTCGGCCAGCTGATCGGGACGGCGATCCTCGCCGTCGTGCTGCTCCAGCCGGCGGTGGCCGACACGGTGGGCCCGCTGGCCAATCTCGCGGGCCTCGCGTTCTTCGGGGTCCTGGTCTACAGCCTCGTCGTCGTGTACCGCGTGGGCCGTCGGCCAGACGACGATCCGCGCCGCTGAGCCGAGGGCGATCCCTTACCCCGGATCCACCGAACACCCGCGTGATTCACGATCCGGGACAACAGAACGGGTGCTCTTCTGAACTGGGACGATGGCGTTGCGCCGTCGATCCAGTCCGGGATGGGCCGTCCAGGCATCGTCGGGGATGGCCTCGATCAGGCGATGGACCGAGCGATACGTCGGAGCTGTTCGCGCTGCTCGTGGCGCGGGCCACGCGGCCCCAGTGCGTGATCCGCACGGCCATGAGCACCCTGAACGCCGCGAGGGCGAGGATGGCAGCCGCCATGGAAGTGTCGGGGTTGCCGGCCTGGAACTCGCCGTGGACGGCCAGGGGCAGCGTCTGGGTGTGGCCCTGGACGTTGCCGGCGAACATGATCGTGACGCCGAACTCACCGAGCGCCCGCGCCCAGCTCATGCCCAGGCCGGCCGCGAGCGCGGCGCCGGTGGGACGTCACGTTCCAAGGCGGCGCTCAAGACTTCCGACGCGACCCGGCCGAGGCTCTTGCCCTCCTGCCGCGCGCGCCGCTTGAGCTCGTGGAGGACGATGGGATCGAGATCGATGGTCGTCCGCATGATGCGTGATGCTAGTCCAGCCGCATCAGATCTCGATCAGCCGCTCGACGCCCAGTGGGCCGGCCGTTCGGCCGACGGCGACAGCATCGTCGCGCGAGCGTCGCCATTCGCGGACTCCAGCTGCGACCGGGTGACGAACAGCGCCCCGCGCAGGTCGGCGCCGCCGAGGTTCGCGCCCCGGAGGTCCGCCCCGGCCAGGTCCGCCAGCCGCAGGTCCGCGCGTCGAAGGTCCGCCCCGATGAGCATCGCCCCGCGCAGGTTGACGCCACGCAGATCCTGTCCGCGCAAGTCCGCGCCGGCCAGGTCGGCACCCCGGCGGTCAAGGGCGCGCCGGCGCGTCCTCGGCCCTGCCCCGGCCCGCGCCAGCTCGCTCGCCTTGCCCAGCAGCACGCCGATCGCCTGCCGGTGCGCCGCAACGTCCACGGCCGGCAGCGCGTCGGCGGGCTCCCGTGTCAGCGCCTCGATCTCGTCCAGCGCCGCCCGCAGCTCGCGATGAACCGGGCGCGCCTGCCCCAGCGCCAGGGCCTCGGTCAGGTACCAGAGCAGCTCGTGGAGCTGGCGCATCACCATGAACGCGTCGAAGATGCGCGCCGCGGTCCCGGGAGACTGCCGCCAGTCCCGGCCGGCGAACGTGGCCTGGGTCAGGTGCTGGCCCGCCCCGAAGCAGTCGTACGCCACGCAGCCCGGGAAGCCCTCCTCCCGGAGGCGGGCGTGGATGCCGCACCCGAAGTCGGGCGCCAGGTTCGGGCAGGCATCCCCCGCGGCCTTGTCGAAGGGGAAGTCGGCCGATGCCGCGAAGGGCAGCGCAACGCAGCAGAGCGCGACGCAGCGGCTGCAGTCCGCGCTGAGCTCGAGACGGCCGGCATCAGGCGTGGCGGCGCCTTTGGGCTCCATGGGCAGCCACAGCCACCCGGCCTACTCGTGCTCGTCGATGAACAGGCGCACCCGCCTGCGGTTGTGGCCCGTCGAGTCCGCGGCAACGGCCTTGCCGATCTCCGTGGCGTAAGCCGCCTCGAAGTCCGCCTGCGTGTCGAACCAGAGCTCCGAGACGCCGTCGACGCCGCTCTCGACGGGATCAGCCTCCACGATGTTGACGACCATCTTCCGCAGGCCTGGCAGCTGCAGGGCCAGCGGCCGGTGCTCGTCGAGCCACCAGCGGCGGAAGTCCTCGGAGCTCAGGTCCTCGCGGCGGCTGAGCAGGATCATGGCCTTGAACACGGTGCTCTCCTAGGCCGGCTTGCGGACCCGGGCGTTCGGCCGGCCGCCGGCGCTCAGGGCGAGGGCGATGACGATCTCGTCCGGGCGCGGGGCGTCCGGGATGGCGACATCGACAGCGTCCATGTCGTCGAAGACCCAGCGATCGTCCTTGTTGCCGATGGGCATGGTGATGGCCGCACCGGGGCCGGCGACCTTCTTGGTGCCCGGGATGATGTCCGCGCCACCACCGATGGCCGCCCGGACCGGCGCCCCGAAGCGCGGGTGCAGCACGGCCGCGGTGTGCTCGCGGTCCCCGTCGATCCCCACGATGGCGCCCTTGCCGTATCCGCGGACGTCAGCCGGAGACAGGCCGACCGATTCGAGGACCGCCAGCGCGCGCTCGACCAGGAGCGCGGCGGCCTCCCGGCCGAGGAACTCCAGCTCGCCGAGGTCCTCGACGCGACCCTGGCCGGCGAGCGGATTCCGGACGGCGATCGCGGCGGTCGCCACCGTGGTCGGCGGATCGACGCCCGCGCCGGCCTCCCTCAGCGTCTGCTGCACGGACGCCACGATGACCCGCACTCCGTCCACGTGGGACTCCTCCGCTTCCTGAGCCGGCGGGCGATCACCCGGTCCGGCAGGGCTAACTGTAGGCGCGAGCGGGCGGGCGCGGGGCCCAGGCGGGCGCGGGCGAGACCCGCGGAGCGCGACGGACGCGTTTCGTGCGGGATCGGGACGCGGTGACGCGCGGGCGGGCCGGCACCGGAGCCGGGTCAGCCGCCCCCGTACGTCCGCCACCCGAGCACGGCCGCGACGCCCAGCCCGCACACGCCGATCAGACCCCGGAACAGAATCGGCGGCAGGCGCCGGGCCAGCCAGGGACCGACCAGCCCGCCGAGGAACAGCCCCGCCGCCAGCGGCACCACGAACGCCCACGCCACCGGCCCGAACAGCGCGAACCCGATCGCCGCCGCCCCGTTGGCGATGCCCGACAGGACGGCCTTGGCGGCGTTCACGTGGGTCAGGGGCAGGTCGATGATGCTGGCGAGCGCGACGATGGCGAGGATCCCACCGGCGGCCCCGAAGTATCCGATGTAGATCGCGGTGGCGAAGTAGGCCGCGGCCGTGGCCGGCGTGATGCCCTTCGGCTGGAACCGCGGGCGCCGCATGAGCCACGGCTGCACCATGATCATCAGCGAGGCACCGGCGATCAGGATCGGCGCGACCAGCTCGAACCACCTGCCTGGCAGAACGAGGAGGAGCGCCGCACCCGTGGCGCCGCCGGCCGCCGCCACGATGGCCAGTCGGCGCAGGGTGGGACTCTGGCCGTAGAGCTCGCTGCGGGCACCGATCGATGCGCCGACGCTGTTGAAGATCAGCGCCACCGTGTTGGTGACGTTCGCCGCCACCGGCGGCAGGCCAACGGCGAGCAGCGCCGGGTACGTCACCAGGGACGCCAGGCTGACGAGCACGCTGACGATCCCGCCGACCACGCCGGCCGCGAACAGGGCCAGGATCTCGGTCGGGGTGATGTCCACCGACGGAGTCTAGGGCGCGTCCGCCGCGTTCCGGGCGCGTCCCGCGTACCGGGCGCGCAGCGTTCCGGGCGCGTCGCGCGAATGGGCGCATCGCGCGAATGTCAGACGAGGATCTCCACGAGGTTGTCCTCGTGGTCAAGCGCCTCGGCGAAGACCGCCTTCGCCACGAGGAACCCTCCGGCCCGGTAGGGGTTGGCCGAGTACCGCCCCGCGGGCAGTGGTCGGCCGTTCACGAGGACCTCCCGCGGCGAGGGGCCGGCGCCCGTGACATGGAACAGGTAACGGACTCGCCGGCCCTGGTACTCAAAGTCGAAGGTGAGTCCGTCGGCGTCTGGCGGCAGCACCGGGTCGAAGACCAGGTCGTCGTAGTGGGCGCGCAGGCCGAGCACGTTCGAGATGAGCTGGTTGACGTAGATGCCGGGACCGCTGGAGTAGACCCGCCATCCACCCCTGAGGCCGACGCGTCCGGACCGGATCCAGCCGAACCTGCGGCTCGCCTGCCGGCGGTCCGTGAAGGCCGCATCGGAGCTGCTGAAATAGGCGTTGCTCTGGCGGGGAAGCGCCGACGGCACGTCACGTTCCAGCAGGATCGGGCAGACGGCGAGGAGCCCGTGAAACGCCGCCTCGGGACGGCCGAGCACGGCCATCGCCTCGATGTACCGGATGTGCGCGTGGACGTACTGGAGCCCGACCTCGCGTCCGAAGTTGGCCGCGGTCTCCGCGCGGAGGAAGATGCGCGACGTGCCGCCGCTGTATTCCGTGGGCCGGTTCTGCAGTCGGACACCGTCCGGGAACAGGAGATGGCGCTCGATGAGGTCGGCGTGACGAGCCGCCTGCTCCGGAGTGAACAGCCCGCTGATGATGCCGCGCGTCATCGGTATCAGCCGGTAGGTCACGCCGGTCAGCCGGTCGCGAGGATGCAGCAGGTACTCGATGCCGTCCGACGCGAAGTGGGCAAAGCCGGCGACGACCCCGTCGGGTACCAGGTAGCGCTCGAAGTCGGCGCGCAGCCGGTCGCACAGACCCGCAAGCCGCTCCGCCGTCGCGACCGCGCCGGCCCGGTCGCACACGATCCGATAGCGGCCGAGGGTCTGGTAGGCGAGCGCCACGGTCCACGGGCTGACCAGGTGACGGGCGGCGGTGCGGTCGGCTGGCTGGAGGGTGTCCTCCCAGTCGCCGCCCGCGAAGACCGGGAGCGCGGTACCGGGGATGCAGTCCTGCTCGATCCGGGCGATCTGCCGTTCGGTGTGGGCCAGGATCGACTCGGTCTCGTCCGTGACCCCCAGCGTGTCGTCGTCCGTGAAGGCGACCCGCTCGTCGAGGATCGTGAGGTCGCCCGTCGCCTCCACGTAGTCGCACAGCGCCTTGATGGGCCAGTGAATGATGTCCGCGTGGCTTCCCGGCGCCTGCACGTCACGGAACCGGTCGAACATGAACCATTGCGGCCAGTCGCCGCTCCGCCGGTACTGGTGCTCGTACACGAGCTTGATCACGTCGCCCAGCGGAGCCGTGTTGCCGGTGGCCACGAGGAGCTCGGCCGGCCCCTGGCAGACATCGCGCAGGCCCCACGCCCCCCCGCTGTACTGCTCCAGGCCGCGCGGGGTCAGGTAGTGGATCATGGCGTCGTGGACATACCAGCGGATGACGTCGTTGAGGCGCGCGACGTCATCCGCATGCCGCCCCTTGGCGCCGCCGAGCATCGCGCCCCGCGCCAGCGCCGACCAGAATGCTGTGGCCGTGCGCTCCGGGTCCTCATCGGGATCGGCCTCGCGGGCATGGCGCGTCGCGAGCCGTTCGGCAGCACCCGCGTCCAGGATGCTGCCGGTCATGGCGAGCGAGACGTGCGTGACCGGCTTCGTCCGCACGACGACGAACTCTCCGTCACGCCGGATCCCGTCCGTGTAGAGCAGCTCATCGCGGCCGATCGCATCGATCGCGTCCGGGTCGGCGCACGTGATGAAGAACGTCGTCTCCGGATAGCGGAGGCGGAGCGGTGAATCCGCGGCGGCCCGCAGCTGGACCCGCGCGTTCGCGATGTCCACCTCGACCGTCCCCGGGGCGTCGAACTCGTTCCTGCCCAGGACAACATTGCTGGTGATCAGCAGCTCAATCGGGCCGCCCCGTTCAACATCGATCGTCAGCCGGCAGACCGGCGCGTCCAGCGAGGTCGTGACCCGGATGTCGAGCGTGAGCTCGTCCCCGGCATAGATCCAGCGCGCGCTGCTCGGGCCCATCTCGAACGCCGACGGGACGCCCAGCAGCTCGTACCCCCGTCTGGTTCGCACGAAGATCCGCTGGCCGCTCGACTTCAGCACGTTGAGCGGATGGCGCGCGACGCTGAGGAGCTTGTTGAACGACGTGTTGCCGATCGTCACCTGGGAGGCGAACACGCCGAACATCCAGGCGGTGGCCGAGAGCATGTCGTCGCTCGGGATCAGGTCTCGGCCGGAGCGCATGATGAGCCCGGTCGGCCGCTCCGAGACCCGCTCCTTCGCACGCAGCACCACGTGCTGCTGGTAGCCGTGGAAGAAGGACAGCAACTCCCCCTCGCGCCGCTCCACGTGGCGCCAGTCTGCGCCGAACCGTCGCTCGAGCTCGTCGGAGTCGAGGTCCCGGCTCTCGAACATGACCGGCGCGTCGAAGATCCCGGCCGGCCGCTGCCGTGGCCGCAGCTCGACACCCTGCATGAGCGGATCGAGGTTCCCGAAGGTCATCCCGGCGCGGAGCGCACGAGCGACGTCCGCCGGGCCCGTCACGGTCGGGTGGTCCGGCTCGTACGTCGCGAAGAAGGTGAACCGCGCCGTCGCCCCCTCCCGGAGCGAGACGCTGCGTGACTGGATCGTCGGGAGCGCAAGCTCGAACTGGTAGACGCGGTTGGGCATGTTCCGTCGCCCGAGGGCGACCGGCACGTTCGACGCCCTGTACTCGAGCCCGTACAGCTGGACCGCGTCGGTCAGGAAGCCGGCCGCCCCGTCCAGGCAGCCATGCATGATCCAGGGCACGGCCCCGTCCTGGGGCATGTTCTGCCGCGAGCAGGCCAGGACGCCGAGGCCGGCGGCCCGGAGGACCGTGTGGTCGATGTACTGGCTGGTGTAGGCCTCGCTGCTCCGGACAACGTCCTCCCGGGCAAGCCCGAGGTCCTGGGCGAGGACCGCGTCCAGGCTCAGGCGCTTGCCGGTGCGGTTGGTGACCTCCACGGTCCAGAACCAGGTCAGCGCGGTCGGGTCGAGTCGGAGCGTGCACTTGTAGTCGAGGTTGTCGATCGACCCCTCCCAGGTTGCGCCGTCGGCGTCGGCCCTGAAGCGGCTGGGGAATGCCGGGCCCAGCAGCGGGACGAAGGTGGCGCCGCCGCGGGTTCGCCGTCGGAGGTAGACGTTGCCGAGCCCGCCCTCCACCGGGCTGCCCAGCACCTGGTTCACGAGGATGTCGCCGTGCCGGATCGCGAACACGGCTCCGTTCTCCAGGAGCTCGATCGTGACGCCGGCCGCGTTGCGCAGCACGGCGGCGATCCGCGGTCCCGGCTCGGCAACCGGCAGCTCCGGGTCGGCGATCGGCGGCACCGCCGCCACCTCGATCATGGGCCATCACGGATCGGCACCAGCTCGATCAGTGAGACGGAGGGCATCGGCAGCTCCAGGTCCAGCTCCAGCTCGCCATCGTTGGCGTGAACCCGCCGCGGCGGCTCGAGCATCTCCAGGCCATCGGCGGCATGCAGGGCCGCCCAACTGGCCTCGTCCGGCCAGTCGGGCCGGCCGAGGCCCTCCCAGGTCCGGACGATGTTCGAGTGTCGGGCGTCGACCCGGTGGTGCCGGAGCTCGAAGGTCCCGGCGGCGAGCCCGTCCACCGCCAGGGTGATCGACCGATCCAGGTCCGGATCCCCCCCGGCCTTCGACTGGTCCAGCGTGCCGTTCCACATCGCGATGGCGACGCGACCGTCGGGGTCACGGGACGCCCACGCCTCCACCAGTGACCCGGACCCGTCGCCCTCGGACTCGACGGCGACCTCGTCCTCGCCCAGCCGCTCCAGCATCGCCAGGGCCCAGAAGCCGGGCTTCCGGAGGTTCCCGATGGTGAGCAGCCCGAACCCGCCGTGGAACAGGGACGGCGCCGTGCCGAGCTCCGTGAAATGGTCTGACGCCACCCAGTAGGCCAGCGCCTCGAGCCGGCCGGCGGCCGAGCGCATGCCGCGCGCGACGAGCGTCGCCGCCCAGGCGCTGTCGTTGACGGGGGCCCCATGCGCCGGGCTCACGCCCCACTCCGTCCACCAGAGCGGCAGGTCGGGTCGGCGGGCGCGCAGGAGGTTCGGACGGAGGTCCATCGGCGACACGCCGTACGAGTGGGTCGAGAGGAAGTCGAGCGGCAGGTCGTCCGCACCGCACGCGGCGAGGAAGTCATCGATCCAGCCGGCCGCCGCCGTCGCCGGGCCGCCGACGCGGAACGCCGGGTCCACGGCCTTGACTGCCCGGGCAGTTGCCGCGTACAACCGGAGGTAGTCCCCCTCCGTCCCCGACCAGAAGAGGCGCATGTTCGGCTCGTTCCAGACCTCGAATGCCCAGCGGCAGACCTCTTCGCGACCGAAACGGTCGGCGAGATGGGCGACGAAGTCCCGGACCAGGTTCGCCCAGCGGTCGATGTCCCTCGGCGGCGAGACGATGGCACCGTAGGCGAAGACGGAAGCCGCCGGGTCGAGCGCGAGGTCCCGAGGCATGAACGAGAGCTCGACGATCGGTAGCAGGCCGGTGGCAAGCAAGCGCTCGAGGACCCGGTCAACGAGGGTGAAGTCGTGGACGGGTTCGCCGTCGCGTTCCCGGTACACCTCGAGCGAGTCGTCGAAGATGCCGTGCGCCCGGACGGCCTCGACGCCGAGCTCGAGGTGGACGATCCCGAAGGCCTCCGCCAGCTCGGCACCGACGTCATGCCCGCCGGGGCCCGCACCCTGGAGGAGCAGCGCGAGGTGCTCCGAGCCGATCATCCGGCGCCACGGCCGGGAGAGCCGGCCGCTGACGTTGCCCGCGTCCACGCGGATCGTGATCGCGGCGTTTGCAGGACCAGACCGCGCCACGACCGGCTCCGAGAGCGCGCCCCCGGCGTCCTCGATCGTGGCCAGGCTCGAGACCGCGTACCACGCCGGCCCGTCGTCCGGGGCGGACGTGTCGACATAGGGGCCGCACGGGACGGCCAGCAGGTCACCGCCGCCGTGGTCGACGGGCGTGAAGTCGCCGTCCTCGGTGGGCGACCGGTGCACGAGGTAGCCCGCCGCGCCGGGGACAGGCGACCACGCGATGGTGGCGTGGCCGCGTCCGAGCAGGGCCACGACCTCGTCGGGAGGCGGGAGCGGGACGGGCGGCGCCGGCCGG
>DATCGK010000276.1:0-7640 GCA_036508975.1 Candidatus Limnocylindrales bacterium | reverse complement strand
ACCCTGTACCAGGACATCGTGACGGCGCTCATGAACCCGGCCACCAAGAGCGTCCTGGGCGTGGGCAATCTCGGGCAGTACGTGAGCGCCCAGGAGCAGCTGCCGTCGCTTCTGTCGCTGGACCAGTCGATCCTGCTCGTGTGGCCGCAGATCGTGGCGCTGGTGGCGATGACGACCGCGATGTTCGCCGGGGCGTACGTGCTGTTCCTGCGCCAGGAGGTCCGGGCGTAGGTCCGGGCGCACGCCGGGACGGCGGTCGGGGCGCGAATCGCGCAGGAGACGCAGACTGAACCGCTGCGACCCCTCGCACGAACAAGCAGAGCAATGACCACCGACCCGCGTCCCAACCCCGTCGCCCCTGCCACCCCTGTCGCGGAGGCCCCGGCCCCGGCCTCCCCCGCGTCCGCCGCCACGCTGCGCGGGCGCGCCGCGCTCGCCGGAGTGGTTGCCGCGGCCGCCGCCCTGGCGACGGGCGAGCTTCTCGCGGGCCTCCTCCCGGGTGCACCCTCGCCGCTCGCCGCGGTCGGAGCCGCCGTCATCGACCTCGCGCCGCCTGGCTCGAAGGACCTGGTGGTCGGCCTTTTCGGAACGTCGGACAAGCTCGCCCTGGGCGTGCTCATCACCGCTGCCGTGCTGCTCGCCGGCGCGGCGCTCGGGCTGCTGGCCCGGCGGAGCCTCGTGCCGGCCGTCATCGGCATCGCCCTCCTCGTGGGCGTCGGCGCGCTGGCGGGGCTCCGGTCCCCCCTCGCGGCCCCGGCGCTCACGGTGTTGTCCGCGGCCCTTCAGGCCGCTGTCGGAATCGGGGCGCTCGTGCTCCTCCTCGCGGCGGCAGCGGTGAAGGGCGATCAGCCCAACAGCGGCCGTCGCGGCTTCCTCGTGCGGGCCGGCACGATCGGCGTGCTGGCGGTGGTGGGCGGCGGCATCGGGCGCGCCCTGCTCGAGGGACGCGCAACATCGAACGCCGCCAATGCGGGGGGCACCGGCGCAGCACCCGGCGCGCCCGCGATCCTGTTCCCGGCGGTCGTGGATCCGGCGCCGACCCCGCCACCGGACGCAAGCCTGGCTGTCGACGGCATCACGCCGCTGGTCATCGCGAACGGCGACTTCTACCGGATCGACACGGCCCTGTTCACCCCATCCGTGGACGTCACCACGTGGAAGCTCCGCGTCTTCGGCATGGTGGACCGCGAGGTCACGCTGTCGATGAGCGACCTCCTCGAGCTCCCGCTCGTCGAGCAGTACGTCACCATCGCCTGCGTCAGCAACCCGGTCGGCGGGGACCTCATCGGCAACGCGAAGTGGACGGGCGTTCGCCTCGCGGACGTGCTCGACATGGCGGGCGTCCAGCCGGGCGCGACGCAGATCGTCCCGCGGTCCGTGGACGGCTGGACCGCCGGCTTCCCCACGGCCTGGATCACGGACCCCGCGCACCCCCGCGACGCCCTCATCGCCCTGCACATGAACGACCAGCCGTTGCCGGCGGAACACGGGTTCCCGGCCCGGCTCATCGTCCCGGGGCTGTTCGGTTACGTGTCCGCCACGAAGTGGCTGAGCGAGCTCGAGCTGACCACGATGGAGGCCTTCGATGCCTACTGGGTCCCGCGCGGGTGGGCCAAGGAGGGGCCGATCCTCACCCAGTCCCGGATCGACACACCGCACGGGGGCGCGTCAATGCAGCCCGGCCCCGTGCCGGTCGCGGGCGTGGCCTGGGCACCGGACCGCGGGATCTCGAAGGTGGAGGTCAACGTGGACGGCGTCGACGCCTGGCAGGTGGCCACGCTGGCGACGGCCATCGGCCCGCAGACCTGGGTCCAGTGGCGCTGGACCTGGCAGGCGACGTCCGGTGGCCACGCGATCCGCGTCCGTGCCACCGACGGGACCGGCGCGGTCCAGACGGCCGACGTCACGCCCCCCGACCCGGATGGCGCGCGCGGCTACCACCAGATCCTCGTCACGGTCGCCTGATGCCGAGTTCAGGTACCCTCTCGTCCCCGGCAGCCGCGGGCGCTCCACCGGCTCCAGCCAGCGCTCAGGCCGCAGCCGGCGCTCCGCAAGGCACGGCCGGCGCTCCAAACCACCCCTCCAGGATCCGATGACCCGACACCGTAACCTCTTCGACAACCCCGATCACTTCCTCGCCGGCACGGTCGGCGAGCCGGGCAACCGCACCTTCTTCCTGCAGGCCCGCGAAGGTTCGCGGATCACGTCGGTCGCGCTGGAGAAGATCCAGCTCGTCGCTGTCTGCCAGCGGCTGACCGAACTCCTCGACGAGCTGGAGACGCGCGGCGTCGCGGGCTCCGAGGAGCTCGATGACATGCCGGCTGCCCGTGCCCTGGACGAGCCGATCAACGAGGCATTCCGCGTGGGCACGCTGTCCCTCGGCTGGGACACCGGCGAGGAGCTCGTCCTGGTCGAGGCCCGCGAGCTGACGGACGACGAGGAGGACGATGTCGACGCCTTCGGCGACGACGAGGACGAGGACGGCCCGGACATCCTCCGGGTTCGCCTGGCGGCTCCCGCCGCCCGCGAGTTCGTGGCGCGCGCGCTGCGGCTGATCGCTGCCGGACGTCCGCCGTGCCCGCTCTGCGGCCAACCGCTAGACCCGCAGGGTCACCTCTGCCCGCGCCGCAACGGGCATCTGCTGAACTGAACCCGGTGGACGACCCGCTGGTGGACGACGACGGAGCCGGCGTGGCCGAGGCCGACGACGGGGTCGACGCGACCGCACACGACGACGCGACCGAGGCCGACGACGCGACCGAGGACGACGACGCAGCCGACGACGCGCTCGAGGACGACGGAGCGGACCGGGTCTCGGTCGAGGACCTGGGTCTGCCGATGCCGGTCCTGCCCGAGGACGCCGCGCTGGCACTGCTGGCCGCCGGCGAGCTGCGCCTCATCGGGCAGCTGTGGGTGTCCTCCAACAACGCGATGCTCTGCGTCGTGAGCTCCGGCGCTCTCGAGGCGGCCTGCATCTACAAGCCCGTGGCGGGAGAACGTCCGCTGCGAGACTTCCCGGACGGCACCCTTGCCCGGCGCGAGGTGGCGGCCTTCGCCGTCTCACGCGCCAGCGGCTGGGGCATCGTCCCGCCGACGGTGCTGCGCGACGGCCCCTTTGGCCCCGGCATGATCCAGCTCTGGATCCGTAGTGATGGTGAGACGGACCCTGTGGAGCTGGTGGTGGCATCGGACCCGCGCCTCCGGCGCATCGCGGTCTTCGACGCGGCCATCAACAACACCGACCGCAAGGCCGGTCACCTGGTGCCGGTCCCGGGCGGCCACATCTACGGCGTGGACCACGGCGTGACGTTCTCGCCCGTGCCCAAGCTCCGGACCGTGCTCTGGGAGTGGCGCGGCCAGCCGCTGGACGAGTCGGAGCTGGGTGTCCTGCACGCGCTCCGTGCCGGCATGGAGGCCGCGATGGGCGACGACCTGCGCGCGCTCCTCGACCCGATCGAGGTCTCGGCCACGGCGCGCCGCATCGACCGGCTCCTCTCAGCGGGCGTGTTCCCGCAGCCGGACCCGCGCTGGCCCGCCATGCCCTGGCCGCCGGTCTGACGTCGCCGCCCGTCTGACGTCGCCGCCGATCTGACTCCGGGTCACCAACTGCCTGCCTTGACGCACTGACACGCCCGAACCGTGCCTGGAACGGCCTCGAACTGCCTCGAACGGGCGTCAACCCCGGCAGAGCCGCCGGATCCGCTCCCCGTGCTCCGGGTGGCGAGCCACCAGATCGTCGGCCGCGGCGAACGTCACGACGTGATCCGAATACGGCGGCGCCATGAACGTCGAGACGAGCGTCCAGGAGCCCAGGGGCTCCGCGGCCTGCCACCAGCCGCCGGGGACGATGAGCTGCGGGCGCTCCCCCGCCGCCAGGTCCGGGCCCAGGACGGGCTCGGTCACGCGGCCGGCCGGGTCGATCAGCAGCATCCGGGCCGGGGCGCCCGCGTGCCAGGCCCAGATCTCGAGATGCTCCAGGCGGTGGAGCCCGGAGAAGTCCGGCGCCACCATCAGGTAGTAGATCGCGGACGAACACTCGTCCCGCCACGTCTGGCGGACGTGGCCGCCCTCTGGCTGCAGCGGGACCAGCCCCAGCAGCTCGATGATCCGTTCAGGCCCCAGCTCGTCCAATGCGCCCATGCGCGGCAGCCTAGCAGCGCGCCGGTGTTCCTATCCGGCCCGCGATGGGGCACGATGGCTCCCGATGGCGCACGATGGACGCATGAGACGCTGGAACGGCTGGGGCGATGAAGCCGACGACACCCACGTCGGTAGTTCGGGGCGCAGGTACCTCTCGAAGACGCTCGGCCCCGGCACGCCGCCGCGGGACGCGACCCTCGCGCAGGTCGTGGCCACCGTCCCGCCCACCCGCCTGGCGGACGGCGACGATCCCCTCCTCTCCACGGACCCTGAGCTCCGGGTCCGGCGGGCTCGCGGCCAGTCCTTCCCGGACCTCGTCGCACTGCGATCGGGCCGCCTCGAGGCTGTGCCGGACGCGGTGGCAAGACCGGCCACCAACGCGGACGTGCGGCGCGTCATCGACATCGCGCGCGAGCACGCCTCCCGCCTGATCCCGTACGGCGGCGGCACCAGCGTCGTCGGCGGGGTCAGCGCCCGCCCGAGCCAGGACCCCCTCATCACCGTGGACCTCGCGGGGCTCAACACCGTGAGCCGGGTGGACGAGCGCAGCGGTCTCGCCACCGTCGGCGCCGGGATCACCGGCCCCGACCTGGCGCCGGAGCTGGCGGCGCGCGGCCTGACCATCGGGCACGAGCCGCAATCCTGGGAGCTGGCCACGGTCGGCGGCTGGGTGGCGGCCCGTGGCTCCGGCCTCAAGAGCCTGGGCATGGGGCGCATCGAGCAGCTCTACGCGGGCGGCACCCTGGAGGCTCCGGCCGGGGCCATGGACATGGCGCCCTACCCCGCCTCCGCCGCCGGACCGGACCTCCGCCATCTGGTCCTGGGCTCCGAGGGCCGCCTCGGGTTCCTGACGGACGTGATCCTGCGCACCACTCCCCTCCCCGAGGCGGAGCGGATGGAGGCCTGGGCACTCCCCGGCTGGGGCGAGGGCCAGGAAGCCGTCCGGGAGCTCGTGCAGGCACGGGCCGGTCTCTCGCTGCTCCGCCTCTCGACGCCCGCCGAGACCCAGACGCTCCTCGCCTTCGCCGACCGGCCATCGCAGACCCGCCTGCTGACCACGTACCTGCGGGTCCGCCGCCGCCCCAGCGACTGGGTGCTGCTCCTGGTCGGCGTCTCGGGCCGCCGCCGCATCGCCAGTGCCGCCGCCGCGGAGGCCGCATCGGTGCTCCGGAGGCACCACGGGACGAAGATCCCGTCGCTGGCGTCGACCTGGTACCGGACACGCTTCCGCTCGCCGTACCTGCGCAACGCCCTGTGGGCCGCGGGCTACGGGTCGGACACCCTCGAGACGGCCACGGACTGGTCGCACGTGCCCCTCCTGCTCGCGCGGCTGGAGGCGAGCCTCGCCGGCGCCCTGGCACCATGGGGCGAGCGGGCGCACGTGTTCACGCACCTCTCGCACGTGTATCCGTCGGGGTCCAGCCTCTACGTGACCTACCTGTTCCGGCTGGCGACCGACCCGGACGAGACGCTGGCGCGCTGGCAGGCGCTGAAGCGGGCCGCCTCCGACACCATCAGCACCGAAGGCGCCACGATCACCCACCACCACGGCGTGGGCACCGACCACGCACCTTACCTGGCGGCCGAGAAGGGCCCGCTGGGCATGGCGGCGCTGCAGTCGATCGTCCGGACCTTCGATCCCGAGGGGCTGATGAACCCGGGCGTGCTCCTCTCGAACCGGCACGGCTGAGCGCGGTGGCGTCGGCATGACGACGGAGTGGCCCGAATGACCGCGGACCGGATCCTTGCCCTCGATGTCGGCACGCAGAGCGTGCGGGCGATGATCTTCGACCCGGCCGGCAACCTGCTGGCCCGGACGAAGGTGCCGATCGAGCCCTACGTCCCGGGCCCGCCCGGCTGCTGCGAGCAGGACCCGGAGCTCTACTGGCGCTCGATCGGCGAGGCGTGCCGGCAGCTGTGGGCGCTCCCCGAGGGGCGTCGCGACGCGCTGGCGGGGGTTGCCCTGACGACGCAGCGTGGCACCGTGGTCATCACGGACGAGGCCGGTGAGCCCCTGCGCCGCGCGATGATCTGGCTGGACCGCTGCCGCGCGGAGGGCCTCCCCCGCATCGGCGGCAGGTGGGGTCTCGCGTTCAAGGCGGCCGGTGTCACCGAGACCGTGGCGATGTTCCAGGCAGAGGCCGAGGCCAACGTCCTGCGCAGGACCGAACCCGAGACCTGGGCCCGCGTCCGCCGGTTCCTGCTCCTGTCCGGCTTCCTCGCCCGCCGCCTCACCGGCCAATTCGTCGATTCCCTGGCGGCCCAGGTGGGCTACATCCCGTTCGACTACAAGGCGCTGGCGTGGGCGAAGCCCTCCGACTGGAAGTGGCTGGCGATCCCGGTCGAGCGAGGCTGGCTCCCGGAGCTGGTCCCGCCGGGGGGGACGCTGGGGACGATCTCGGCCGCCGCGGCCGAGGCGACCGGCATCCCGGCGGGTCTGCCGCTGATCGCGGCGGCGGGCGACAAGGCCTGCGAGGTCCTGGGCTCCGGCGCGCTGGACCCGCACGTCGGGGCGATCTCGCTGGGTACCACGGCCTCGTTCAACACCACCCACCGCCGCTACGTGGAGGTGATCCCGGCCGTTCCGCCGTATCCGGCCGCGGTCCCCGGTGCCTACAGCCTCGAGGTCAACGTCTACCGCGGCTACTGGATGATCGAGTGGTTCAAGCGCGAGTTCGGCGCCGCCGAGGTGGCCCGGGCAGCCGCGCTGGGCGTGGAAGCGGAGCCCCTGCTCGACGAGCTGGTCGAACAGACACCCCCGGGCTCCATGGGCCTCGTCCTCCAGCCGTACTGGTCGCCTGGTGTCAGGATCCCGGGCCCTGAGGCGAAGGGCGCGGTCATCGGCTGGGGCGACGTCCACACGCGCGCCCACCTGTACCGCGCGATCCTCGAGGGTCTCGCCTATGCGCTGCGCGAGGGCGCCGAGCGGACGGTCAGGCGGACGAAGGTGCCGGTCACCGAGCTGCGCGTGTCAGGCGGCGGAAGCCAGAGCCCGGCGGCCGTGCAACTGACCGCGGACATCTTCGGCCTGCCGGCATCTCGCCCGCACACGCACGAGACGTCCGGGCTGGGCGCGGCCATCGACGCCGCCGTGGGCCTGGGCCTGCACCCCTCCTTCGAAGCGGCCGTCGGCGCGATGACCCGGATCGCGGAGACGCGGGATCCCGATCCGGTCGCCCACGAGCTCTACGAGCAGCTCTACCGTGGCGTCTACCTGGAGCTCTACGGCCGCCTCCAGCCGCTCTACACGCGCATCCGCAAGATCACCGGGTACCCGCCGGAGATCTGAGCGAATGAATGCGGGCAGTTCCGTTGGTCGGACTTGACCTTCCAAGGGGCCGCCGTCAGGATCGCGTCCAGAGGGTAGACATCCGATCCACCACCCGAGGACCATCAAAGGAGCCTGCGATGGGCTTGGAACCGAGCGGGAGCTGGAACACCGGCGATCCCAATCCGGGGACGGGCGGCAATCGCGATACCTACAACCCGAGCCACGGCAG
>DATCGK010000275.1:0-2528 GCA_036508975.1 Candidatus Limnocylindrales bacterium | reverse complement strand
GTCGTGGCGGCGCCGTGCCTTCAGGCGCGCCCTCGACGGCGCCGACCTGGAGCACGCGCGACCGTACGACCTCCGCCACTCGTTCGCTTCGCTTCTCCTCCACGAGGGTCGGTCGGTGATCTACGTCGCGCGCCAGCTCGGCCACGACGCGCGGCTCACCCTGAGCACCTACGGCCACGTGATGGACGAGTTCGAGGACGCGCCGCGCCTCGATGCGCACACTGCCATCGCCAAGGCCCGTTCGGCAATCGATGATAAAGCCGCGGACGACGCCCGGTAGGAGATCCCCGGCACCCCGCCGCCCCGATGCGAGGGTGCATTTGGGGTGCATCAGTTTGTCTCCTCGCGTCCCCCAGCGTCCTCTCGTGACCTAGCGAACATTCGAATGTGCAGGCATTTTGTGGACACGACGGGACACGGCGGGACAAAGAGATCTGGATCGCACCCAGGAGGTCGTCGGTTCGAGTCTGAGGTGTGTCTGAGTTAAAGCCACAGATCGGGGAGCGGATCAGTCCACATCGGTGGGGCTCCGGCGGTTGGCTTTGCGCTTCTGGGATTGATGGTATGCGATGCGGGCCCAGCGGGCGAGTCGTAGCCCGCGTCGGCGGGCCGCTCGGATGCGCGGTCCGCGGCCGTCGTGTGCGTCGGCCGGGGTGACGTAGCCGATCCCGGCGTGCAGGCGGACCGTGTTGTAGTCGTGGCGGACGACGGCGAGCTCGGCGCGCAGGATGTCGGGGTCGCGGATGCGGTCCAGGTGCGGCCAGTCGGCCTTGACGTGGGAGAACAGACTCTCGATCCAGGCTTGGTCGGTCGGGGTGCCGGGCCGCCCGAAATGCTGCGCGATCGCGCACATCGCCATGAACTCGCGCGTCGAGCCCGACGTCATCTGCGGTCCGTTGTCGCTAACGGCCAAGAGCACGGGTGGGAGCACGTCAACGTCGGCATCTGGGGAGAGGGGATCGACGGGCGGGAGATCCTGGCGGGCCGCGATCAGCTCGAGCAGCCCTTCGAGCTCGAGCGCGTCCATGAACACGACCTGGACCTGGGTGCTCGTCTCCTCGATCGAGACGAGCTCGCAGATCCACTTGCGGGTCACGAGGTCCATGACCGCGAACACGGCGTGCTTGGGGCAGCCGTGGAAGTGGGTCACGTCGTAGATCCAGATCGAGTTTTTGCGGTAGTCCGCCCACTCGGGAAACGGCCGCCGGTCCGGGCGTATCACCCGGCGTGGTCGTTTGAGAACCAGCCCATGTGCAGCCAGAACACGCCTGACGGTGGCGGGTGAGACCCACACCAGACCCTCATAGCTGCCGCGGTGAGCGAGCTTCCGGTGCGAGCGATCGACCTCGCCCCACGCCTCGAACAGCTCAAGGATCGCGGTGATCTCCTGCGGGCGCAGGCCATGCACCGCGCTGCCCGGCTTGGCGTCCTGCAGACAGCCAGCATCGCGCCGGCGTCGCCACCGCCACGCCCGCCCCTCATCCAACTCCAGGTACTGGCAGGCGCGACGGTGCTCCCAGCCGTCCGCGACGGCCCGGTCGATCAGATCCAGCAGTTGATGCTTGGTGGCCTCGTCGACGCGGCGAGGGACCCGGCCACTCAGTCCCAGCGCTCTTTTCCCTCCGCGAGCATCAACCGCACACCCATCTCCTTCAACGCCTCCGAGAGCCGTGCGATCTCTGCCCTGGCCTCCGCCAGCTCCGGGTCCGGACCGCCCTGGCGGACCCCCGGCCGCGACGCCGCCAACGCATCCAGCGCGCCCTGCTTGGCGACCCCTCGGAGCTTCACGATCGTCGAACGATCGACCCCCGCCCGATCGGCCGCCTCGACCGTCGAGAACTCGCCGCGCACCAACCCCAACCAGATCTCATACTTCCGCGAAGGCGACAGAAATCGCTTGCGTCGACGGCCCCCGTTCCTGCCTGCTGAACGTCCCGGCTCGGTCATCAAGACCCTCCTGCTCATCGTGCCGGAAGCCTCGCAGATGTGGGCTAAGGAAAACCCAGATCTGTGTCATTGACTCAGACGCAAACCATCCGCGCAGCCCGATGGGCTCATCACGCTCCGTTGCGGCTGACTTCAATGAAAGCCGGTCCGCAGAGATCAGACCCATCTCGTCGATCAGCCAGTCGACCCAGACAGCGCGTATGAGCACGACCATCAGGGTCCGCGAGCAGACGCGTGATCGCTCCGCCGCGGGCATCAGCACGCCAAGCGCCGCGGGACTCAACCGTGTAGACCGGATCTGCACCCAGCACATCCACGCCGTCGACCCCGCGCGCGGCCCTCCTTTGCGCTTAGCACGTGCCTCTCGACGCTCACCGGACCGGGTCCGGCTCTGAGCGGCAAGCGAGTCCCAGCGACGGCATCGATACGGACCGCGAGAGGCCCCCCTTGCCGCTCCGGAGCCGACGTCGCGCGTCGCCGAGAGCAGGACGGACGCGAACGGCGCCTCGAGGCGGTCCGTGCCTATGCAAATCGCGAGGTACGACCTCCTCAGCTCGGCAGGTCAGCGCCGCGCCGCGGTG
>DATCGK010000274.1:0-2954 GCA_036508975.1 Candidatus Limnocylindrales bacterium | reverse complement strand
TGCGCGAAAGAGCCAGGCTGCTCCGGATCGCCCCCCACCTCGTCAGGCTGGAGCCCTTCGTGTTCCCGGTATACGGGGGCCTCTGGGCGCCGCCCTTCTACGGGGCCGGGCTCACGATGTACGACCTGCTTGGAGCGTCCCGCGACGGCGGATTCCATCGCTGGCTGTCCTCGCGCGACGCCCTCGAGGCAGTCCCCGGCCTGCGGCGCAAGGGCCTTCGCGGCGCGTTCATCTACCACGATGGTCAAGAGGACGACGCCCGCTACGTCATCGCCGTCATGCGCACCGCGCAGGCTAAGGGCGCGGTCGCGACGTCCCGGGTTCGGGCACTCCGGGCCATCGAGGCGGGCGGCCGCATCGAAGGATGCGTGGCCCGCGACGAGCTCACCGGCACCGAACTCGAGATCCGGGCCAGCCACGTGATCGACGCCACCGGCGTCTGGTCGGGCGCGGCCGACGGACCGTTCCCTGCCTCCCAGGGCAGCGCGATCCAGCCCAGCCGGGGGACTCACATAGTCGTCAGGCGCGACCGGATCCCCAGCCGGTACGGCATGACGCTGCGCATCCCGCACCGCGTCTGCTTCCTGGTCCCGTGGCCGGACCGGTGGGTCATCGGCACGACGGACGTGGAGGACCATGGCTCCGTCGAGCGGCCGGCCCCCTCGCTCGCCGAGATCGACGAGATCCTCGACAACGTCAACCGGACCCTGGACGTGGGGTTGACCAGGGACGACGTCCTGTCCGCGTACACCGGGATCCGGCCGCTCGCCGCGGACCCGGGCGGCGCACCCGGCTCCACGGTCAAGGCCTCGCGAGAACACCGCATCCGCACCGACGCCAACGGCCTCGTCCGGATCGGCGGTGGCAAGTTCACAACCTACCGGCTCATGGCCGCCCAGACCGTGGACGCGGCGCTGGGATCGGCCGCGGCCAAGGCGAGGCCCTCGGTCACGGCCGACCTGCCCCTCGTGGGCGCGGCCGCCCCGTCCGAGCTGGAGACGCTCACGGCGACGATCGCGCAGCGACCCGGCCTGGACCGCGCCGTGGCCGAGCACCTGGTCGGGCGGTACGGGACCGAGACGCCCGACGTTGTGAGCCTCGGGGCCGAGCTCGATCTACTGCGGCCGCTGTCGCCGGAGTTGCCCTACCTCGAGGCCGAGGTGGCCTGGGCTGTTCGCCGTGAGGCGGCGCTCGACGTCGAGGACGTTATGGCGAGGCGGACGCGAGCGGCGCTCGATATCGCGGACCGGGGAGCCGCGATGGCTCCGCGCGTCGCGGCAATCATGGCCGCCGAGCTGGGCTGGCCCAAGGGCGAGGCGGAGAGCCGAGTCGGGGCGTTCCTCACCTCGGCCCACGAGGAGTTCGACGTGCCCGGCGGGGCGTAAGCCCCAGGCACTGGGCGCCATCCGGTTGAGCAAGGAGCACGACGGTGGGTTCGACTCGGGATCGGAAACTGGTTGCGGCCCTGGACCTCGGCACGACAAGCAGCCGTTGCATCGTCTTCGACCGGGCGGGTCTGCCGCGCGGAATCGGGCAGCGTGATCACCGCCAGATCCTGCCGGAGCCGGGCTGGGTGGAGCACGATCCGCTCGAGATCGCGGCAAACCTGGACGGGATCGTCGCCGACGCCCTCGCCGACGCCGGGGTGGGTCCGTCGGACATCGCGGCCGTCGGGATCACCAACCAGCGCGAGACGGCAGTCGTCTGGGACCGGGCCACGGGCCGGCCGGTCTGCAACGCGATCGTGTGGCAGGACACCAGGACGGCCGGCTTCTGCGACGAGCTGGTCCGCGGCGGCCACGGCGAGATGATCAGGCAGCGGACCGGGCTGCCGGTCGCCACCTACTTCTCCGGGCCGAAGATCCGCTGGATCCTCGACAACGTTCCCGGCGCGCGGGAGAGGGCCGAGAGGGGCGAGCTCCTATTCGGCACCGTGGACACGTGGGCCATCTGGAACCTGACGGGCGGTCCCTCCGGCGGGCTCCACATCACCGATGCGACCAACGCCAGCCGGACGCTCCTCTTCGACCTGCGGGCTCTCCGCTGGGACGACGAGCTGCTCGGACTGATGGGGATCCCCGCCGCAATCCTGCCCGAGGTCCGACCGTCGAGCGAGGTCTACGGCACGGCCCAGGGCCGGCTGGCCGGCGTGCCCATAGGCGGCGACCTCGGCGACCAGCAGGCCGCTCTGTTCGGCCACGCCGGCTTCCGGCCCGGTGATGCCAAGAACACGTACGGGACGGGCTGCTTCGCGCTGCTCAACACCGGGACCTCGCCCGTTACGTCCGGCCACGGCCTGATCACCACAGTCGGATACCAGCTCCCGGGCCAGCCGGCGGTCTACTGCCTGGAGGGTTCCGTGGCCGTGGCCGGAGCGCTGGTCCAGTGGCTCCGCGACAACCTCGGGCTGATCTCCAGTTCGGCCGAGGTCGAGACGCTGGCCCGCAGCGTGCCCGACAACGGCGGGGTCTACTTCGTGCCCGCGTTCAGCGGCCTCTTCGCCCCACACTGGCGGAGCGATGCCCGCGGGCTCATCGCCGGGCTGACGGCCTTCGCGAACAAGGGCCACCTCGCCCGGGCCGTCCTGGAGGCGACCGCGTGGCAGACCCGTGAGGTGCTCGACGCGATGTGCGCCGACTCCGGCTCCGCCATCGGCGAGCTGAGGGTGGACGGCGGCATGGTCCAGAACGAGTTGCTCATGCAGACCCAGGCCGACGTCCTGGGCGTTCCGGTCGTGAGACCGCGGGTCGCCGAGACGACGGCGCTGGGCGCCGCCTATGCCGCGGGCCTCGCCGTGGGCTTCTGGGAGTCGATGGACGAGCTCCGGGGCCAGTGGGCGGAGGATCGCCGCTGGACGCCGGAGCTCGATCCGGTCAAGCGCGAGGGTGAGTACGCGCGCTGGAAACAGGCGGTGGACCGGACGCTCGGCTGGGTGCCGAAGGCCTGAGCGTCCC
>DATCGK010000273.1:0-2525 GCA_036508975.1 Candidatus Limnocylindrales bacterium | reverse complement strand
GATGATGTAGCCGTGCCCTTCACCATCGAGGCCACCGCCATCCCGGAGGTCCTCATCGTCCGGCCGCGGCTCTTCGGTGACGAGCGGGGCTGGTTCACCGAGGTCCTCCAGGTCGACGCCTACGCGAAGCTGGGCGTCGGCCTGCCGGAGCGCTTCGTCCAAGTGAACCAGTCGCGCTCCGTGCGCGGCGTGGTGCGCGGGCTGCACTTCCAGTGGGATCCGCCGCAGGGCAAGCTCATGCGGGTCGTGACCGGGCGTGCGTTCATGGTCGCCGTGGACATCCGCCCCGGCTCGCCCACGCTGGGACAGGTGGTGACGCTGGAGGGGTCCGCGGACGAGCCGGTGCTGTTCTGGGCGCCGGCCTCCTTCGCGCGCGGGTTCGCGGCGCTCTCGGACGTGGCCGAGATCGAGTACTTCTGCACCGCGACCTACAACCCGGCCTGCGAGACCGGGATCCGGTGGGACGACCCGGCGCTCGGGATCACGTGGCCGGTGGAGCGGCCGCTCCTCTCGCCCAAGGACGCCGCGGCCGGCACGCTCGCGGACTGGCTGGCGCGGCCGGAGGCGGCGGCGTTCGGGTACCAACCGGCCGCAGGATCGCCGGGGGTCCGAGGGTGACCGGGGCCGTCACCCGGGCCCGCGTCGGGAGATCCGGGGTTCCGCACGTGCCGAGCTTGGCGTTGGGGGTTATGCTGCGCCACTACGCCGTGGGGTCGGCGTGGGTTGGTGCACGCGTTTGCTCGCGTGCTCGTGCGTGTGGTGGAACAGTACGTTTGGGTGATGTGTGGTGAGGTCCGCCCCGCCTACATTCGGGGACGGACGTGAAGCTCTCGCAAGGAGTGAACCGCAAGTGGGGGTCATGAAGGACAAATCGGCGGCGATCGCCGCCCTGCTCTCGTTCATCTTTCCGGGTCTCGGACACCTGTACCTGGGTCGTCGTCGCCAGGCCCTGGTGTTCGCCCTCCCGGCGATCGTCGTGGCCGTCGCCATCGGCTTGGAGGCCCTCCGCGGGGTTGATTCCGTCCTCGCCTACCTGATCACGCCGTCCGGCTCATTGACGGCGCTGATCCTGATCCTCCTGGCAGGCGGCTGGCGGGTCGTCGCGATGGTGGACGCCGTGCTGATCGCCCGGCGGCGGACCGGCCTCCGGGCGCCCGCGGCCATCTTCGCTGGAGCCTTGCTGGCCCTGGTGTTCGTGGCGCACGGCGCCGGCGCGTACGTCGCCTATACGGCATATGACGCGGAAAGCAGGATCTTCACCACCGCTGGCGGGCCTGACGGCCAGTCGGGCACGACGCCGGGAACCGGCAACACGGGCAGCCCCCAGCCGGGCACATCCGGCGCCCCGGATGCGACCGATGACTTCCAGGCGACGCCGAACGTCACACCTGCGACCGCCCAGTCCCGGATCACCATCCTGCTCACGGGCGTGGACTCGGCGGAGCAGCGCACGACGGCGCTGACCGACACGCTCCTCGTGATCAGCATCAACCCCGTTGACAAGTCCGTGGTCATGCTCAGCCTGCCGCGGGACATCTCCAACTTCCCGCTCTACGACGGGCGGACGTTCACGGGCAAGATCAACTCGCTCATGACCTGGGCGCGGATGCACCCGAAGGACATGCCGGACGGGCCGTTCCCGACGCTCATCAACGAGGTCGGCTACCTGATCGGCGTCCCCATCAACTACTACGCCGCCATCGACCTGCAGGGCTTCCGGAGGATGGTCGACGCGGTGGGTGGAGTGACCGTTGACAACCCGAATGCCATCAACGATCCGCGCTACGACTGGCTGGATGGCACGTCCGGGTTCTACCTGAAGGCCGGCAAGGTGACGCTAGACGGCAGGCTGGCGCTCGCCTACGCGCGGTCCCGTCAGGGCGTCGGCGACAGCGACTTCACGCGCGCCGCCCGCCAGCAGCAGCTCCTCGTCGCGCTGCGGGAGAAGCTGAGCTCGCCGGACATGATCACGAAGCTGCCGGACATCATGAAGGTTGCCGGCGACACGGTACGGACGAACGTGCCGACGAACCGCCTCGAGCAGCTCATCGGGCTCGCCCGCGAGGTGAAGACAAACGCGATCACCAAGTACGTGCTCACGTATCCCATTGCGTATCACCCGCCCACGGAGTCAACCGGGGGCGTCTGGACGCTGCGGCTCTACATGGACAAGGTCGCCGCGCTCTCGATCAAGCTCTTCGGTTCCGACAGCCGCTACGCCGGGAACTGATGCTCCGCCACAACGTGCGCCTCATCCGCCTGGCGCTCCTGCTGGCCGACGGGCTCGCCGCCGCCGCGTTGTTCGTGATGGTCTCGAGGTTCCGCCTGGGGCAGGGCTGGACGGGCGCGTGGCAGGACGCCGGTGGGCCGTGGTGGATATGGGCGGCCGCTTATGGAGTCCTCTGGGCCGGCGCGGAGTGGCTGCAGAACCTGGACCAGCTGCGCGCCCGGTGGACGTTCCGGGGCGAGGTCTCGGACATCCTGCGAGCGGCCCTCGTGCTCGCCGTGACGGTGTTCAGCATCCT
>DATCGK010000272.1:0-2189 GCA_036508975.1 Candidatus Limnocylindrales bacterium | reverse complement strand
GCGCGCCATGCGGTTTGGGATCGGCTTAATTCAGCGCCGCTGGTCTGGCGAGCGCAGGTCTACGGGGTCTGACGGGGCAGGTCCGGCCTCGCGGCTCGCACACGATGAGTGCGGGGCGAGGTGGCCCCGCGCGCCTAATGGTCCAGACGGCACCTGGGCCGCCGGACCCGCTCGGAATGGCGCTGGTACGAGCCGACCGACCGACCGACCGACCGACCGACCGAGCCTATACTGCGTGGGACGCTCAGCCGTGCGACGCCTCGCGCGACCCCGGCTGTTCCTGTGGGAGTCGCCATGCGCACGCTTCGTCGCCTGCCATTACCAGTGTGGTTCGTCGCGCTCCTCCTGGCAGCGTGTTCCGCGGGCGTGCCATCCGCATCGCCGCCAGCGGGGACGGCGCAGGCTCCGGCAAACCCGACACCCGCGCCGACCGCGCAGATCAGGCCCTGGACTCGGCTCCCGGATGCGGACGCGCTGCACAAGCTGCTGCCCTTCGCCATCGACGCGGAGGCCGGCACGACGACCATCGTCGGGCGGTTCGACGATGGCCAGGGCGGGGTCGAGGACCACCCCGCGTTCGCCACCTCCACGGACGGGTCACACTGGACGCGCGGCACCCTCGGTGCGGGCCCGTCCACCGGTGTCCCCGTGGCCGTGACGCGAATCGGGCAGGCCCTCATCGCGGTGGGCGCCGACCGGTGCCGATTCGGCGGGCTCACGGTTGGCTATGGGGCGTGGGAGAGCGCATGCCAGGCAGCAATCTGGCGATCGACCGATGGGGCGCAATGGAGCCGGGTTCTCGACGACCGCCTGGAATCGGCCGCGCTGACAACGGTCATCGACTTCGATGGGCTCGCCATCGCCGCCGGAAGCCGGGGTGATCGAGCCGTCCTCTTCACGAGCTCCGACGGCACGAGCTGGGAGCCGATCGAGGGCTCTGCCGCGCTCGACCATGGCGTCATCGTCGGCCTCGCGTCGAGACCCGGGCAGGTCGTCGCGATTGGTTTCCTGCTCGGCTCGCCGGGTTCGTCGATCCCGGTGAGCTGGAGCTCGTCGGACGGGCGCTCGTGGACGGGCCCCGTGCGCCTGCCGGCACCGGCGGACGGCAGTCCCATTGGGCTGGCTGCCCGGGCGGATGGTTTCGTGGCCGTCGGCACGGCGCCGCGCCTCGTCAACGGTGTCCAGACCGGGAACCAGCCCCTGGCTTGGGCGTCGACCGATGGCCTCACATGGTCCGCTACGCCGATCGAGGCCACCACCGGCGAGGGGCAGCTGCTCGGCTTGGGGAGTGAGGCCACCGGGTCGCTTGCGCTCGGCCAGGATTCTGGCGGCGGCGGGGCGTTTCTCGAAGGCGAGGCCGGCGGTTCGGGGTGGTACCTCCAGCCGCTCGCAAACGACCTGCGCCAGGCGCTTGGCGAGGCCCGTGCGGTGGCCTGGGACGGCAGCGGCTATCTCATCGTCGGCGCGGTGCCGTCCGAGTTCGGCGAGAACGCCGTCGTCCTGTCCGGCCGTCCGCAGTTCCAGGTCGGCGGCCCGTTGCCGACCCCTGGTCCCGCCGCGACCAACGAGCTCGTCCCGGGGCCCTCGCAGACTCTGGCCTCCCGCCTCGACGGATCGCTCGCCCTCACCGGGTCGGTGGCCGGAATGTTCGGCCTCACCGGCGATTGCCCGGCGGTCACGAAGGGCCAGGGTGTGCTCTTCGGCGATGGCACGATGGCCGACGGGCAGAGCGCCACGATCCAGCTCGATCTCGCGGATGGGAAAGCGGGGATCCAGATCTTCCGCGCCGGCGCCACGAAGGACAGCGAGATCATCGCGATCGCGCCCTACGCACCGCCGACCGGGCTGTCTTCGCCCCCATCGGGGACGATCACGCTGGCATTCGCCGTTCAGCCCGGCGGTACCGCGAACGGGACACTGACCTTTACCTGCACTCGCTGAAGGGTCCTCGGCGCTCGGACGGTTTGGCGACGTCCGCTCGAGAACCGACGCCAGCGACGTCACGTCGCTCTGGAGCGTCCACGCCAACGGCTCCGACGCCCGACTTCTCGTGTCGGGGAGCGGCTGGGGCGACTGGCAGTGGCAGCAGGCCGGTTCGTGATGCGCTTGATCCACCGTGGAGGTCGGGCGCGCCCATTACCACTCTGCGCCTTCTCGGGGCCAAGTGTCGGCACCCGGGTCGGCGAGTT
>DATCGK010000271.1:0-6547 GCA_036508975.1 Candidatus Limnocylindrales bacterium | reverse complement strand
CATCGGTACAGCCTTGGCACCGTTTCGGTCCCGGGTGGACCGCTGGTTGCCGCGCCTTCGTCGAGCTGAGACTCTCCGGCGCTCTGGATGCGGGTCGCTCTCGCGTCCTTTGGATTATCGCCGATTGATGATGCCTTTGGCAACGTCGATGAGCGCCCGATCACTGACGTCGTCGGCGACACAACGGGCGCTTGCCCCGGGTCGCCGGCTCAGCCCAGCGGATCAGCTCCGACCTGGGCCGCCGATTCGCTCGTTCCCCGGCTTGAGCGCGCTGCGGCCGCACGGTCTTCGGGCCGGGCCTGTGCGCGCTGCCTCGCATCCCAGGCCCGCAGGACTTCGTCGACAAGGGGGCGCAGTGGCAGCGGTGGCGGCGTTCCGATACCTGTGACGGTGATCTTCCGGATTCGGCGACCCATGGGATACCTCCGGGAAACGTAGTCGGCGGGAGACCCGCCAGAGCCCCTGACTTGGGCGAGCTGCGGCGGCACGGCAGTCGACCGCGCAATCGAGAAGACCAGGTCAGAGTCGATCCGCTGGACTGAGCTTCCGCGCGGCCGCGAGCGCCCGCTCGGTCGCTGCCGAAGCCACGTAGCGCTGGAGCATGGCCCGGCTGCGCCAGCCGGCGATCCGCATGAGGTCGGTCTCCTGCATGCCGGAGCTGAGCGCCATGTGCGCGTAGGTATGGCGCAGCAGGTGCGGGTGGACGTGCTCGCCGAGCCCGGCCGCCCGGCCACGGTCGGCGACCATCTGCGCGATGCCAGAGTCGGTCAGCCGGCCCTTGAGCCCGAGCCACAGCCAAGGCGTGGCGGCGGCGGCGTGGCCCTCGCGAAGGCGGAGATAGCGGTCGAGCGACTTGACCGACTTCGTCCCGATGGAGAGGAGCCGCTCGCGGCGACCCTTGCCCATGACCCGGACGAGCCCGGAGTCGAGGTCGACATCGTTCGTCTCAGGGTCGGCAGGCGTCCAGCGCAGGTTCGCCACCTCGGCCCGGCGGCCACCGGTGTCGATGAACAGCCGGAGGATCGCTGCGTCGCGCCGGCCGGCGAACGTCCGATCGGCGTCGACGACGTGGAGCAGCGCCCGGAGCTCGGGCTCGCGGAGGATGGCCGGCGGCTGCTCGGGCACCTTGGGCGGCCGCATCCGGGCCATCGGGGAGGCCTCGATCAGCTCTTCCTCGACAGCCCACCGGAAGAACGCCTGGAGTCCCGCGTAGCGGTTGTGGGCGGTGGCCGGCGAATGGCGCCCGAGGATATCCTCGATGAACGCCTCGAGGTCCTCGCGGCGGAGGCCGGCGAGCGTGTCCGGGCGCCCGGTTTCGACGAGGAAGCTGCCGAGCTGGCCGGTAGCCTCGAGGTAGGTCCGGACCGTCTTGGGGCTCAGATTGGCCGCGCGAAGGTGACGGGCGAACGATGCGATGTCGCGCTCGAGCCCCGGTGCGATACTATGTGCGGCGCCTGTCAGGGCATTGGTCACAGGTGATGACTCGCAGAATGGACGACTGGAATTCGGGTCAAGTTATAGTCTGTGAGAGCGTAGTGGTCAAGGGCCAAACGCAGTTAGCGGCTCTGATTGAGCACGAAACCGTGGGGCTATAGCTCAGCTGGGAGAGCGTCTGAATGGCATTCAGAAGGTCCGGGGTTCGAACCCCCGTAGCTCCACCAACACCCCGGTAGCGCCGATCATCTGACCCCTCGCCGGGACCGGCGGGGGGTCTTGTTTCATCCGAAGGGTCCGTGACGTGACGACGACAGGCGACAGCGCGACCAGCGCGACCGGCAGCGAGGCCGTGGCCCGCGACGAGCGGGGGCGCATCGAGCGCTACGACCACGCGGCCGTCGAGCCTGCGTGGCAGGCGAAATGGGCCGATCTCCGCCTGTACGAGACGGATCTCCACGATCACTCGCGGCCCCGCTTCTACCTGCTGACCATGTACCCGTACCCCTCGGGGGCGCTGCACATCGGCCACTGGTACATCGTCACGCCCACGGACGCCATCGCCCGCTACCGGCGGATGCACGGCGACAACGTGTTCCTGCCGATCGGGTTCGACGCGTTCGGGCTGCCCGCCGAGAACGCCGCGATCAAGGGCGGCTTCCACCCGCGCGAGTGGACGATGGCCAACATCGAGGCGATGCGCCGCCAGTTCCGCTCCATGGGCGCCACGTTCGCGTGGGACACCGAGGTCGTCACCTGCGAGCCCTCCTACTACCGCTGGAACCAGTGGCTGTTCACGCAGTTCCTGGAGCGCGGCCTGGCGTACCGCTCGGTCTCGGCCGTGGACTGGTGCCCCAACGACGGGACGCTCGCCCGGGAGCAGGTCGAGGGCACGGATCGTCGCTGCTGGCGCTGCGGGGCGGAGGTCGAGAAGCGCGAGCTGCCGCAGTGGTACCTGCGGATCACGAACTACGCGGACGAGCTGCTGGACTTCGCCGGCCTCGACTGGCCGGATCCGATCCGGATCATGCAGACGAACTGGATCGGGCGCTCGTCGGGCGCGGAGATCGTGTTCGAGACGGCGGCGTCCCCGCACCATGCCGGCGGCGAGGAGCTGCGCGTGTTCACCACGCGTCCGGACACGCTGTTCGGGGCCACGTTCATAGTCCTCGCGCCCGAGCAGCCGCTGGTCGCCACCCTGACGGCGCCCGATAAGCGCGCCGAGGTGGAGGCCTACGTGGCCGCCGCCGGCACGAAGAGCGAGATCGACCGCCTGTCAACCGAGCGCGAGAAGACCGGCGTCGCCATCGGCTCGGACGCGATCAACCCCGTCAACGGCAAGCTGATCCCGATCTTCATCGCGGACTACGTGCTGGCGACGTACGGCACCGGCGCGATCATGGCCGTCCCGGCCCACGACGAGCGCGACTTCGCGTTCGCGAAGAAGTTCGACCTGCCGATCGTCAAGGTCGTGATGCCCAAGGGTGCGGATCCCGACGAGGAGCTGACCGAGGCCTTCGTCGAGAACGCGGCGGACTTCGCCCCGGCCCAGCCCGGACACCGTGGCCACGTCCGTGGGATCGTGGAGCACCTCGGACCCGTCGGCCAGTTCCTCGAGGACCTCGAGACGATCAACCAGGGGCGGCAGGCCACCGGGCAGATCGTGATGGTCAACTCCGGCCAGTTCGACGGGCGCCCGGCCGCGACGGCCTCGGAGGACATCGTCGAGTGGCTCGCGAAGCGGGGCAAGGGCCGACAGTCGGTGACCTACCGGCTGCGTGACTGGCTGATCAGCCGCCAGCGCTACTGGGGCACGCCGATCCCGGTCATCCACTGCGAGGACTGCGGCCCCGTGGGCGTCCCGGCGGACCAGCTGCCGGTCCTGCTGCCGGAGAGCGTCGACTACAGGAGCAGCGGCGACAACCCGCTGACCCGGGACGAGACGTTCCTGGCCGCCGACTGCCCGCAGTGCGGCAAGCCCGGGCGACGCGAGACCGACACCATGGACACGTTCATGGACTCGTCCTGGTACTGGTTCCGCTACCTGTCCCCGCACAACGACGACGCCGCGGTGGACGCGGACCTGGTACGTGCCTGGACTCCCGTGGACCAGTACACGGGCGGCGCCGAGCACGCCGTGATGCACCTGCTGTACAGCCGCTTCTTCACCAAGGCGATGCGCGACCTGGGCCTGGTGCACGAAGGCGAACCGTTCCGCAGGCTGTTCAACCAGGGCCAGATCCTGGGCGCGGACGGCGAGCGCATGAGCAAGAGCCGCGGCAACGTCCAGGACCCGGACGAGCTGGTGGCCCGCTACGGCGCCGATACCGTCCGGCTGTTCCTGATGTTCATGGGCCCCTGGGACCAGGGCGGCCCCTGGAGCCCCACGGGCATCGGCGGCGTGAACAAGTTCCTGAACCGGGTCTGGACGATCGCGCTGGACCCGCACGGCCGCGACGCCGGCGACCAGACGGGCGGCGCGCTGCCGCCCGGCGAAGAGGAGTCGGACGCGCGTGACCGGATGCGCGCCGCGGCCCACCGCACGCTGCGCGACGTGACCGCGGACTACGACGACTTCCGCTGGAACACGATGATCGCGAAGCTCATGGAGCTCTCGAACCTCCTGTTCCGCTACCGCGGCACGTCCGTGGCGGGCCTGCCCGAATGGGACGAGGCCGTGCGCCTCCTGGTGCTGATGCTGGCTCCTGCGGCCCCGCACATCAGCGAGGAGATCTGGTCCCGGCTGGTCGCTGCGCGCGGCGAGGCCTGGGAATCCATCCACGTCCAGCGCTGGCCGGAGGTGGACGAGTCCGCCGTGGTGGAGGCCACCCGTGAGGTCCCGATCCAGGTCAACGGCAAGCTGCGGGACAAGGTCACCGTGCCCGCCGGCATCACCGACGACGAGCTGGAGGAGGTGATCCTGTCCCGGGACAAGGTCCAGGCCGCGCTCGGCGGCAGGGAGCCGCACCGCATCATCCACGCGGGCGGTGGCAAACTCGTCAACATCGTCGTCCGCTAGCGGGCGAAGGGTCGCGGCGCAAGGCCCGGCCGGAGGAACCTCTCATGATCTACGAGCCCGCGGCCAACCGCTACGACACGATGGTCTACCGCGCCTGCGGTCGGAGCGGCCTGCGGCTGCCCGTCATGTCGCTGGGGCTGTGGCACAACTTCGGTGACACGGCGCCGCTCTCCGCCCAGCGCGAGCTGGTGCACGCGGCGTTCGACCTGGGGATCACCCACTTCGACCTGGCCAACAACTACGGGCCGCCCTACGGCAGCGCGGAGATCAACTTCGGACGGATCCTGCGCGAGGACCTGGCCGCCCACCGGGACGAGCTGCTGATCTCGTCCAAGGCCGGCTGGGACATGTGGCCGGGCCCGTACGGCCAGGGCGGTGGCTCGCGCAAGCACGTGCTCGCGAGCCTGGACCAGAGCCTCCGCCGTGTCGGCGTGGACTATTTCGACATCTTCTACTCGCACCGCTTCGACCTCGACACGCCGCTCGAGGAGACCGCCGGCGCGCTGGCCACGGCCGTCCGCCAGGGCAAGGCGCTGTACGTCGGGATCTCGTCCCATTCGGCGGGCAAGACCCTCGAGATGGCCGCGCTGCTGCACGAGGAGGGCGTCCCGCTCCTCATCCACCAGCCGTCGTACAACCTCTTCAACCGCTGGCCCGAGGCGGAGCTGCTCGATGCGCTGGAGGCCGTCGGAAGCGGGATGATCGCGTTCACGGCGCTGGCCCAGGGCCTGCTGAGCGACAAGTACCTCGGCGGCATCCCGGCCGAATCGCGGATCAACCGGCCGGGCGGCGATTCCCTCCAGCGGGAGATGCTCAGCGCCGAGAACCTCGACCGGGTCCGTGCGCTCAACGAGATCGCGAAGCGCCGCGGCCAGTCGCTGGCGCAGATGGCGTATGCGTGGGTCCTGCGCGATCCGCGGGTGACGAGCACCCTGATCGGGGCAAGCTCGGTGGCCCAGATCCGCGAGAACGTGGCCGCGCTCGCGAATATGGCCTTCTCACCCGAGGAGCTGGCCGAGATCGACCAGTACGCTGTCGAAGGCGGGGTGAACCTGTGGGAGGCCCCGAGCAAGGACCGGCGCCCGTAGCGCCGGTCTCCCCGGGCTACGACTCGACGCCGGCGTTGAGGAGGAAGTCGACGAGCCCCGCGAAGTAGGTCTCCTGGTCGTCGTACATCGCGCAGTGGCTCCCGTTCGGGCAGTACAGGTAGCGGCCCCTCGGGATGCGGCGTGCCATGTCCTCCATGAAGGCGGGATCCATCGTGTCGTGGCGGGCGCCGATCACGAGCGTCGGCACCTCGATGCGCCGAAGGTCGCCGGTGCGGTCCCAGTCGAGCAGCCTGCCGCTCAGCCCGAGCTCGCTCGGCCCCTGCATCAGGACGTAGATGGCCTGGTTGATCCTGGCGAACATCCGGGAAAGCGGCTCCGGCCACTCCGCGACCGGCATGCGCAGCACGTGCTTGACGTAGTGGTGCTCCAGGAGAAGCTCCATGTAGCGCGGATCGGCGGTGTCGCCGCGCGCCTCGAAGCCCTTGATCTCCGCGAGCGCGGCCTGGTCCATCGCCGGCATGAGCACGTCCTCGGCGTACGCGTTGTAGGCGCGGCAGCTCGACATCATGTTGGAGATGACCAGCCCCTTGAGCGCGTCCCCATGGTGCAGGGCGTATTCCATGGCGAGGATGCCGCCCCAGCTCTGGCCGAACAGGAAGAAGTTCGAGCTGTCGAGACCCAGGGCAATCCGGACCTGCTCCACCTCGTCCACGAACCGGTCGAGCACCCACAGGTCGGGATCATCGGGCTGGTCGCTGTACACCGAGCCCAGCTGGTCGTAGTAGTAGTACTCGATCCCCGCGGCCGGCAGGTAGCTGTCGAAGGCCTCGAAGCCCTCGTGGGTGGCGCCCGGGCCGCCGTGGAGGAGCAACACCTTCACGCTCGGGTTGTTGCCGGTGCGCTTGGTCCACACGCGGAATGTGCCCTTGGGCGTCGTGATCGGGATCATCACCGCCCCGCCGCTCAGCCGGTCGGGCCGGCCCGAGTCGTCGAGATAGGGGTGAATTGCGGGCATCGTGAACATTCCCTTCAAGCTCCGCCGAGC
>DATCGK010000270.1:0-2075 GCA_036508975.1 Candidatus Limnocylindrales bacterium | reverse complement strand
CAGCAGCGTGGTCACCGACGACACCGTGGCGAGCAGCTGATCCTGGTTCTGGACCGTGAAATCGTCCGCGGCCGTCCCGGTGAGCCCATGGCGCTCGCGGAGCGCGGCGGTGATCTCGGCCGTGACCGTGGTCATCTGGTCCGGCGTCGCGACACTCACGCCGATCGATCGGACGCTCGACCCGCCCACGAGCAGGGAGTTGGCGGTGGAGACGGGCACAAGGACCTCATCGTCCGGGCTCGCGAAGCCCGTGCCGCCCTTCGCCTGGAGGATCCCGACCACCCGGAACGGGAGCCCGCCGACCGTGACGTCCGTCCCGATCGCGCTGGCGCCCAGGCCCAGGTCGTCCGCCGTCGTGGCGCCCAGGACAGCCACGCGGAGCCCCGCGTCAACGCTGGCCGAGGTCAGGAACGAACCCTGCCAGATCGTGTAGGCCCGAACGATCGGGTAATCCGCGGTCGTGCCGATCACCGTGGTCGTGGTGTTCTTGGCCCCGGCGACCACGAGCTTCTGGGTGGAGAGCTCGGGCGCGACCGCCTCGACGCCGGCCAGCGACCGGAGCGCGACCGCGTCGGCCAGCTTGAGGGTGGTCGAGGATCCGGCCGCCCCACGCGTGATCCCGTTGAATGAGGCGCCGGCGTTGACGGTCAGCAGGTTCGTGCCGAGGCCCGCGAGCCGGTTGCTGATCCCGCTGGTCGCGCCCTGGCCGACCGCCACCAGCGCCACCACTGATGCGACGCCGATGATGACGCCGAGCATGGTCAGCGCGGTTCGGAGCTTGCCGGTACCCAGGCGCCCCAGTGCGAGTCGGAGGAGGTCCCGGGCGCTCATGCCGCGATCCTCCCGTCGCGGAGATGGACCTGGCGGCTGGCCACGGCCGCCACGTCCACGTCGTGGGTGATGAGGATGATGGTCCGGCCGGAGGCGTGGAGGTCGTGGAAGAGCGCGATGACCTCGGCACCGGAGTGGCTGTCGAGGTTGCCCGTCGGCTCGTCGGCGAGGAGGATCGCGGGCTCGGTGACCAGCGCGCGGGCGATCCCGACGCGCTGCTGCTGGCCTCCCGAGAGCTCGGCCGGCTCGTGGTCCAACCGGTCGCCCAGGCCAAGGCGCTCCAGCGCCGCCTGCGCGCGGGCGTGGCGTTCTCGACGCGAGACGCCCTGATACATGAGCGGCGCCGACACGTTCTCGAGCGCGGACGTTCGCGGCAGGAGGTTGTACGACTGGAAGACGAAGCCGATCGACCGGCTTCGGAGGCGGGCGAGCCCGTCGTCGTCGAGCGACTCGACCGGGGTGCCGTCCAGGATGTAGCGGCCGCCAGTGGGACGATCCAGGCACCCCAGGATGTTCATCATGGTGGACTTCCCGGAACCCGAGGGCCCGATGATCGCGACGAACTCGCCGCGTTCGACCTGGAGGTCCACCGATACGAGCGCCGGCACCTCAAGGCGGCCGGACGTGTAGACACGGGAGACGCCCTCGAGGGCGATGATCGTGTCCGTCATGGCTAGTTGCCGTTCCCCCCGCGGCTGAAGCCGCCGCCACCACCACCGATGCCGACGCCGGGGATGGCGACCCCGCTGCCGGTCGTGGTGGAGGTCCGTGCCGACACCGTCCCGATGGAGACCGTTTCGCCCTCCGACAGGCCGGTCTTGATCTCGGCGAGGCTGGTCGTCACGAGACCCACCTGGACCGAGGTGACCTGCGACGTGCCGTCCGCGGCGATAACGCGGACGCCGTAGGAGCCGGCGGACCCGACGAGTGCGATGGCGGGAACCGCGATGACGTTCGCGGCCTGCGCCGTGGTGACCGCGGCGCTCGCCGTCATCCCGGCGAGGACCGTCGCGGGCGCGTTGGGGAGCGTGATCCGGACGGCGTAGGTGACGACGCTGGAGCCGCCAGTGGCGGACGCTGCCGTGGGGGTGATCTGGCTGACGGTGCCGTCAATCGGCGTCGTGCCGGCGGCCGCCACGGTCACTGCCGTGGTCTGGCCCACCTTGAGCTTGCCGATGTCGCTCTCCGCGAAGCTTGCCGTCACCTCCATCGGGCCCACCTGGAGCTGGATCGCATCGCCGGAC
>DATCGK010000269.1:0-6016 GCA_036508975.1 Candidatus Limnocylindrales bacterium | reverse complement strand
GCCCGCCGAGCCATTCGATGACCCCCGCCGCGCCCTGACCCCCGCCGACGCACATCGTCACGAGCCCGTAGCGGGCGTCGCGCCGGGCCAGCTCCGAGAGGATCTGGACGGTCAGCTTGGCGCCAGTCGCGCCGAGCGGGTGCCCAAGCGCGATCGCACCCCCGTTGGGGTTCGTCCGCTCCTCGTCCAGGCCGAGCCGCCTCACGACGGCGACGACCTGGGCGGCGAACGCCTCGTTGAGCTCGATGACGGCGAGGTCGTCCAGGGAGAGACCTGCCTTCAGGAGCGCCTTGGGGACCGCCTCGACCGGGCCCAGACCCATCACTTCGGGCGCAACACCCGCGGTCGCGTACGAGACGAGCCGACCGAGCGGCGTGAGGCCCAGAGCCGCAGCACGCGCTCCGGTCATGACGACCATCGCGGCCGCCCCGTCGCTCGCCTGGGAACTGTTGCCGGCTGTAACTGTCCCGTCGACCGCGAAGACGGCCGGCAGCGATGCCATCCGGGCCGCGTCCGTGTCGCGACGGGGCCCTTCGTCGGTCTCGAAGATCGCGCTCTCCACCCGCGGGCGGCCATCCTTGACGACGGTGCGCCCGGCGGTGATCGGGACCGTCTCATCGCGGAAGCGGCCGGCGTCGATCGCAGCGACGGCGCGCCGGTGGCTGCGCAACCCCCAGGCGTCCTGGTCGTCGCGGCTGACATCCTCGCGGCCGGCCACCTCCTCGGCGGTGAGGCCCATGCTCAGGAAGACCTGTGGCCAGCGCTCGGCCAGCCCGGGGTTCGGCGCGAAGTGCCAGCCGGTCATGGGCACCAGGCTCATCGATTCGAGACCGCCCGCGACGACCACGTCTGCGACGCCGGTGGCCACTGACTGCGAGGCGAGGGCGAGGGCCTGGAGGCCCGACGCGCAGAACCGGTTGACCGTCATCGCGCTCGTCGAGACGGGTAGCCCGGCGCCCAGGGCGACGTAGCGGGCGATGTTGAGGCCCTGGGCGCCCTCGGGCATCGCGCAACCGAGGATTACGTCCTCCACCTCGGCCGGGTCCAGACCGGGCGCCCTGACGAGGGCCTCACGCACTGCCGCCATGGCCAGCTCCTCGGGGGGAGTTTCGCGCAACGCGCCACGCGGCGCCCGGCCGACGGCCGTCCGGACGGCGCTCACGATGACGGCATCTCGCATGGCTCGCTCCTCGCAGGTCAGTTGCGCAGCGGCTTGCCGGTCTTGAGGGTGTGGCGGATCCGGTCGCGCGTCAGTCGCTCGCCGAGCAGCCGCAGGAAGGCCTCACGCTCGAGGTCGAGCAGATACGCCTCGGGCAGCTCGGTCCCCTCGGCGACGTCGCCGCCGCTCATCACCCGCGCCAGCTCAAGGACGACCGTTCGATCGTGCTCGCTCAGATAGCGGCCGGCCCGCTGGCTGTAGGTCAGGGCTTCAGCGGCGGCGATCCCACGCCGCCCGACGACGGCGATCGGTCGTTCGGCCGGTGGTCGGTAGCCCACCTCGGCGAGTGTCCTGGCGACCGACGCCGCGTCGGTCCACTGCCGCTCGGGGTCGGCTGTCACGAGGTCGGCCGGGCCGAGCAGGCCCAGAGCGCGGGCCTCCTCGGCGCTCGTGGAAACCCGGGACAGCGCGATTGTCTCAAGTGCGGCGCGGAAGAAGGCAAAACCGTCGACCGGGGCACCGGCGGCCCGCTCCGCGGCACGGCGGGCCATCGCGGTCGAGCCGCCGCCGGCGGGAATCAGACCCACTCCGGTCTCGACCAGCCCGATATACGTCTCGGCGAGCGGCTGGCAGCGCGCGCCGGCGAGGCAGATCTCGGCCCCGCCCCCGAGGGTCCGGCCGCGCGGCGCGACGATGACCGGGACCGTCGCATAGCGGATCGCCCGGGTCGCCGCCTGGAAGCGCCGAACGGCGCGGTCGAGCTCGTCCCACTCGCCCTCCTCCGCGTCCATGAGCAGGAGGGCCAGGTTCGCCCCGGCTGAGAAGTCTGACGCGAGCGTGGCGATGACCAGCCCGTCGGCCCGCTCGACCGCCAGATCGACGGCTCGGCGGATCATCTCGAGCGTGTCCAGGCCGATGACGTTGAGTTTGCCGTGGAGCTCCAGGGCGAGGATCCCGCCGCCCAGATCGAGGATCGAGGCCGCCGTGTTGGAGGGCGGCTCCGGGCGGGCGCGCCGGAGGGCGGTGATGTCGATCCCGCCCGGCGAGCCGGCGATCGACTGGAACGTCAGGTCGGCGAACGCGAGGCTCTCCCGCCGGTCGCCCGGCCCCGCGCGATAGAAGGCGCCGGGACTGACCGCCACGCGCTCCACCAGTTCCGGCACACTCCGACCGTCGCGGCGCAGCAGATCGGCCACCCGCGCCACGCCGAGGGCGTCCCAGGTTTCGAACGGGCCGAGCTGCCAGCCGAAACCCCAGCGCATCGCCCGGTCCACGGTGATGGCCTGGTCGGCGATCTCTGGGGCGACGGCCGCGGCGTAGCCCAGCGACGCGCCGAAGAAGCCGCGCACGAAACGAGCCGCCCGGTCGTCGGCGGCGAGGAAGCCGACGAGACGGCGCCCGAGGTCCGGCTCGTTGCGGGCCATCTCCACCGCCCCTGAGACGAGGGAGCGCCGGGAGCGATACTCGAGGGTCTCGAGATCGAGCGCCAGGATCTCGCCGTCAACCCGCTTGTACATGCCGGCGCCGCGCTTCTCGCCCAGGGCCTCTTGCTCCACGAGCGTGCGCAGGATCGGCGGCACGCGGAAGCGTTCGCGGTCAGGGTCGTCGGTCAGGGTCTCGAAGCAGTGGTCGGCCACGGCCACGGCCACATCGAGGCCGATCAGGTCGATCAGGCGGAACGTCGCGCTCCTGGGGCGACCGAGGAGCGGGCCCGTCAGCTCGTCGACCTCGTCGACCCCCAGGCCCAGATCGAGGGCCAGATCGAGCGCCACGAGCATCCCGTGGACCCCCAGCCGGTTGGCGATGAAGGCCGGAGTGTCCTTGGCGCGGACCGTGCCCTTGCCCAGATGGCGCGAGCCGTACTCCTCGAGCCAGGCGACGTGCGCCGGGTCCGTCTCCTCGGTGGGGATGATCTCGAGCAACCGCGCATAGCGCGGCGGGTTGAAGAAGTGCGTGCCCAGGAAGGCCCGCCGGAATCGCTCCGAACGGCCGTCGCCCAGCGCGCGGATGGAGATCCCGCTCGTGTTGGAGCTGACGATCGGCATCTCCGGCCGTCCTTCGAGGGCATCGTCCAGCTGGGCGAGGAGGGCGCGCTTGGGCTCGAGTCGCTCGACGACCGCCTCGATCACCCAGCCACTGTCGCGGAGAGCCGACTCGAGCCCGTCGAAGCCGCCGGTCGTGACCCGGGCCACGTCCTCCGGCCGGTAGGCCGGCGAGGGCCGCAGACGGAGCGCGCGCTCCAAGCCCCGGGCCGCCACCGTGGCGTCGAGGTCGAGTAGCTGGACGCGGGTCCCGGCGCCCGCCAAGAGGCATGCGAGCTGGGCGCCCATGGTTCCGGCACCCAGCACCACGGCACGCTCAAGGCGGGCGATCATGGAGCGCCCTCCGCGGACGCCGGGGCGCGCAGTCCACCGACCAGGAGGTCGGCGAGCGTGCCTGCCAGCTCCTCGACAGCGAGCGGTCCGTCGGGACGGTACCACTGGGTGAACCAGTTGCAGGTCGACAGGACGATGAAGCCCGCCAGACGAACGTCGAGTGGGCGGAGGCTGCCGTCGACGATCCCCTCGGCGATCGCCCGCCGCCAGTGCGCCTCGTACGCGTCCCGGCGTTCGACAATGGCGCGACGACGCCCGGGCGAAAGCGAGCGGAGCTCGATCTGGAGAAGCGAGAGCTCGTTGAGGTTGCTCGACGAGAAGTGGAGATGGGCGGCGATCGCGCGCCTCACCCGCGCCTCACCGCTGCCTTTGCCTTCGAGTTCGGGCCGGACGCACTCTTCGAGCCGGTCGAGCACGTCGCTCACGATCGTCCAGAGGAGGTCGTCCTTGGCGGCGATGTAGTGGTAGAGACTGCCGCGGTTGAGGCCGAGCGCCTCGGCAAGATCCTGCATGGAAGTGGCGTGGAAGCCGCGCTCCCGGAAGAGCTCGGTGGCGACACGGTGGAGCTCCACTTCGCGAGGTCGGGTCGTCGTCATGGCACGCGATGATCCACGGGCTCCGGGTCTGACCAGGGATCAGTAAGATCACCAAACGAACGTTTGGTTGGGCCAGCCTATCGGCCGGCGGCGGGCAGGTCAATACCGTCGGGCGCGAACAGCCGGAAGCCCCCGCGGGCCGGTCGAGTAGGATCCGGACGATCAACCCTCAGTCCCTGCAGGCGACCACCATCCGCTCGGCGGTGCGACGGGCCAGGGCCATGATCGCCAGCATCGGGTTTACCCCGCTGGCGGTCGGGAACGCGCTCGCGTCGGTCACGTAGAGACCGCGGACGCCGCGGACGCGTCCATCGGGGTCGGCCACAGAGTTGCGCGGGTCGGTCCCGATCCGGCAGCTCGACATCTGGTGGGCGGTGAAGAGGAGCACCCGGTTCGGCACGACGCCCCGCCGCTCGATCTCCGCGGTGAAGGCATCGAGCGAGCCCCCCGGCTCCAGGTTGAGCGGCGGCGTGTGGAGCCCGACGATCCGGCGCGCACCCGCGGCGTGGTGGATCCGCGCCAGCTCGACCATCGCCCGGACGAGGAGCGCCCGCTCGGGCCGCCCGATCCCATAGCGGATCCGGACGGCGCCATCCCGGCCGAGGTCGATGCGGCCCGGGGTGCGATCGCGGACGAGCCCGATGAACGCCGCCGCGTGGGGCGACTCCTCCAGGCCCCGCCGGTGGGCCTCGGCCGTCCACCACGGGTAGCCGGAGGCGATGAGGCCGGGATGGGTCGGCGCGGCCTCGATCCGGAACCCGTGGCCGCCGTCAATCTCGGCGAACGCGTCGCACATCACGGACTGGGGGACCCCCTGCCACGGGTCGAGCCGGTCCGGGTAGACCCCGACGAGCGCCGCGACCGGGTGGATCCGCAGATTCCGGCCGGCGGTGTCGCGGGCGATCCCTGATCGAAGCAGGACCGCCGGCGAGAGGACCGAGCCCCCGGCGAGGGCGATGAGCGGGGCCCGGACGGTGATCTCGCCGCCTGGGACCGAGGCCATGACCCCGACCACCGCCCCGGCCCGAACGAGTATCCGCCTCGCCTCCGAGCTGTCCAGGATCGTCCCGCCGTCGCGGCACGCGTCGGCCAGGAATGTCCGAAGGGTCGAGCGTTTCGCGCCCCGCCGACAGCCGACCGCGCACGGGCCGCAGTCGCCGCAGCCGCGGACGTTCCGGGGGATCGTCCGACCTTCCAGCCCGAGCGCGGCGAGTCCCCGCTCGAGGGCCGCGTTCGGCCCGTTCCGGTCGCTCTCGTCGGTGTCGATGTCGCAGGCCGCCTCGATCGCCGCGTAGTGCGGGTCGAGGTCGTCGTCGATCCCGGCCGCTCGCCATTCCTCGCGCACGACGTCGGGCAGGCGCAGGGACGAGCTCCAGTTGACGACGGTCCCGCCACCCACCGCACTGCCCGCCCGGATCGAGATCGCGCGGTCATCAGTCGCGGCCAGGCCGCGCTCGAGGAAGAGGTCGGCGAGTCCCTCGAGCTCCGGCCCGCCGAATCGCTCCTCGGTGACGAGCTGGGCGCGCTCCAGGACGATCACCCGCTTCCCTGCGGCCGCGAGGACCGCAGCGGCCACGGACCCGCCGGCCCCGGAGCCGATGACGCAGGCGTCGGCCTCGACGACCTCACCCGCGACGGGCGTCCGGACGTCGAGGACGCTCAGGTCCGGCGCGTCGGGGACGGATGGCGTGTAGCCAGTGGCAGCCCGGTACGGCGACGACTCGATCCCGTAGGCGAGCAACAGGGTCAGCCGCTTGAGGTCCTGGAACGCCGTCCGCTTCAGCGGGATCGGGCTAACGGCCAGGCGCTGGAGCGCGGACTCCCGCTCGGGCTGGGGGAGCGAGGCGAACCGGGCGGGCCGACCGATCAGGGCGAGGCTCGCGACA